>JAISFI010000152.1 GCA_031263685.1 Dysgonamonadaceae bacterium
CTGTTTTTCAAAAAAGTTGTTGAACCATTAGAAAGCTTTCAATCTCGCTTTCTTTTACATTTGTTTAGGATAGCATACTTTGGAAAACACCACCTAATTTCCCTTTAGACGGAAACAAATACCCGTTTGGTTGCAAAGAATGTTATTTTTTATTTTTTAAAATCATCAGGCAAGGCGCCAACACGCTGGAAATAAAAGTAGCGGACAGCAGTAAAAACCTGCTCGGGCCTTTCCATCATAAGCCAGCGCCCGGATTGGTTTCGCCGTGGCATTTTCGTAATGTGAAGGTTTATCCGGCAGGCAGCGATGATGAGTGGATTACGGGCTGATGGGCGATTTCCGGCTGGAGGAAAGAAAATAGATCATCCTGTTGCAAAGGCGAGAGGAATTTGTGCTTCCATTCAAGCTTATTGTTTGAAAACCTTGATATTGTTAGCATTCATTCCTTTGTTTCCGCGTATGAGTTCAAAAGTAACCAGATCATATTCGGCCACCGGGTACAGAGTATTCTTGACATGGAAAAAATATTTTTCGGTACTGTTCAGGTCTTTGATGAAACCGTAGCCTTTGGATGCACTGAAATACTCAACCCTTCCCTTTAAGATTATTAGGTCTTCTTCGAGTTCTACTTTCTTGGGCACGGAGACTTCGATGGTGGTTGCGTCTATTTCATTCTTTTGCGCGGTATCGGGCGGCGAATCCACAATGAGTCCGTTTTCGTCGACATAGGCGATCATGTCTTCGAATGACCTGCTGCCGGTACTTGACTTTCTGCCATCTTTCTTCTGTTGCTTTTTCTTCCGTTTGTTCTCTTTTCTTTGTTCTAATTCCCGTTTATTAAATGATGCCGGTTTTGCCATTTTGATGTATCAGATTTTTATTTTTTGATTTTTGTGATCTAAAAATTCGCAGTTAAAAAAAGGAGGGGAAATCCCTCCTTTTTTTAACTTTAGTATCTCGAATTGCTTCGGTAACCACTGTTACCCGAATTGCCCCGATAACCTTTGTTATCATTTTCTCTCCGCTGGTTGGGACGCTCGGTCTTCGGACGGGCAACCGAAACGACAATTTCCTTACCGTCATATTCGGAGCCGTTCAGTTCCTCAATGGCTTTTTTGGCTGCCGCTTCATCCGGCATTTCAACAAATCCGAAACCTCTCGAACGTCCCGAAAGATTGTCGGTAATTACTTGGGCAGATGTCACTGTCCCATACTCGGCAAAGATTCCTTCCAAGTCCTCACTGCTCACCCGATAATTCAGGTTTGCTACATAAATATTCATTTGAACAATTGATTTGTGTTAAGTAATTGAGTAAAGAGTGCTGGGAATGTATCTTTAAATGGTGACAAAAGAATCAACTCAAAAAACTTTAAAAAAAGACTTAACGATTATTTAATGCGGCAAAGGTAAAGGAATATTTTTGTATTCCAACAGAATAACGATTTATTGTTTTTCTTTTTTGAGACTTCTATAATATTGAATTGAACATAAATAAGCTACTGTCGTATCAACGATATAATGTCGTTGATGCGACATTAGCTTATTTTACTCCAGTCTACTTCGGTATTCATTTGTTTTTGAATATTGCTTTTCAGTAAAATATTTTTGGGCTGATTCAATCCCGGATCATCTGCGAGAATATCTGAAGCAGCATTACGGGCCACTTGCAGCAGTTGACCGTCGGTAGCCAGGCTGGCAATATGCAAATCAAACGGCGCGCCGCTCTGCTGTATGCCGTCAATGTCGCCGGGGCCGCGCAGTTTCAGGTCGACTTCGGCAATCGCAAAGCCGTCGGTGGTCGAAACCATCGTTTGCAGACGTTTTCGTCCATCAGCGCTTAGCTTGTATGAGCTTAGCAGCATGCAGTACGACTGGTCGGCGCCACGCCCCACGCGGCCGCGCAACTGATGCAGTTGCGAGAGTCCGAACCGTTCGGCGCTTTCGATCACCATCACCGAAGCATTGGACACATCCACGCCCACTTCGATCACCGTGGTAGCTACCATAATCTGCGCCTTGCCTTCCTTGAAGAGTCGCATGGCTAGTTCCTTGTCCGCCGCCGCCATTTTGCCGTGTACCATGATGACGCTGTAGCCGTTTTTTTCGGGGAAGGCTGCCCTTATTTGCTCGAAACCCGTTTCAAGGTTTTTGTAGTCCATTTTCTCCGACTCGCCGATGAGCGGGTAAACGACATATATTTGCCGTCCCTCGCCAATTTTCCGCTGCATGAACTCAAACACGTCCCCGCGCCGGTGGTCGAAGTAATGTAGCGTTTTCACCGGTTTGCGGCCGGGCGGCAGTTCGTCGATCACCGATACTTCCAGGTCACCATACACGGTCATGGCCAGCGTGCGCGGGATGGGCGTAGCCGTCATCACCAGCACATGCGGCGCTTCGGCATTTTTCTTCCATAGCCGGGCGCGTTGCGCCACGCCAAACCGGTGCTGCTCGTCAATGATCACCAGCCCAAGGTTGGCAAACTGTACCGTTTCCTCGATGAGGGCATGCGTCCCGATCAGGATCTGTATACTTCCGCCGGTCAATCCGTCGTGTATCACGCGCCGTTCCTTCTTCCTGGTAGAACCGGTCAGCAAAGCGATGCTCAATCCCATCCCCTCGAGCATCTTCGTGATGGTTTGCTTGTGTTGCGAGGCCAATATTTCGGTGGGCGCCATCAGGCAGGCCTGGTAGCCATTGTCGAGAGCAATAAGCATGATCATAAGCGCCACAAGTGTTTTCCCGCTACCAACGTCGCCTTGCAGCAGGCGATTCATCTGTTTACCGCTACCCATATTCTTGCGGATTTCGCGAATTACCCGTTTCTGCGCATCCGTTAACTCAAACGGCAGGTATTCCGAATAAAACCGATTGAAATAATCG
The DNA here is from genome assembly GCA_031263685.1 of Dysgonamonadaceae bacterium. Taxonomy (GTDB): domain Bacteria; phylum Bacteroidota; class Bacteroidia; order Bacteroidales; family Azobacteroidaceae; genus JAISFI01. The sequence goes on from JAISFI010000152.1 coordinate 2,882, forward strand.
CCAACGGTCGTAAAATTAAAACCTTTGACGTAAGTGTTGCGTTCCTCGCGCAGGTACAGCATGCGCAACTGTATCCGGAATAGTTCCTCGAACTTGAGCCTGTGCTGCGCTTTCTGCAAAAGAAGTGCGCTTTGCGGGAAATGGATATGGAATAACGCCTCATGTAACGGCAATAGGCGGTACTGTTTGATCAGTTCATCAGGCAAAGTTTCAGGGAGATCGGTTTTCATTCCTTTCCAAAGCGTCACCATCAGCCGCCCGATGACGCGCGAGGTAATGTAGCTGTTCTTAAGCCGTTCGGTAGCGCTGTAATGCGCCTGGAGCACGGAAGCGATGCCTTCTTCATACTTTTCGGCAAGCTCCATTTCGGGATGTACAAAATTCACTTGCCCGTTAAATTCGGTCGGTTTGCCGAATACCACATAGTCGCCCCCCTGCTTGATGCTTTGTGTCAGGTATTTGACGCCTTTGAAGAACAAGAGGGATATCGACCCTGTATGATCGGACAGTTGCACGACCAACCGCTCCTTGTGCAGCGCGCCTTCCTTCCGCACGGAAGCAATCCGGCCCCGTACCTGGATGTACGTATCCACCGGTTGTATATCCTTGATCGCATAAAATTTAGTACGGTCGATATGCTTGTAGGGGAAACAATACAGCAAGTCGCCAAACGTATGGATGTTCAGTTCCTTACCAAACAACTCGGCGCGACGGGGACCGACGCCCGCCAAAAATTTGATGTCCTGTTCCAGATAAGCACTCATCAGTTGATTCATTTACCGATGGCTGTAAATTTACATGAAAGTTTTCAATATACCCACAGACGGATAAAAATTTGGGGGCCAATAACGTCCCCCTGTGTCATAACCTGATTATTACTATTTTTATATTGTATTGTATTAAATTAAAAAAACAAAAAAGTTATGAAGACATCAGGATTAGACGTGCACAAAGACAGTATATTTTGTTCGATTTACAATGGGAAAGCCTGTATGGAAGTAAAAGAGTACCCGCTCCAGTTCTTTGTATATACAGTATGCTGTGAAAGCGATGCAAATATGGGCTTCAATCCGGCGCAGCCGGTGGTAAATGGGGCGTATGCGCAAATCCGTTTTGGACATTCGAAAAGCCCGTTCGATCTCAAAAAGATTCCGTAATTCTCCAAAACCATGTCATTGGCAATTTCGTATTGGTGATATACCCTTTCAGTCCGTCCCGGAGGGCATCCTCTTCAAATTTCCGGTAATCAATGTTCACCTCTATCTCCCCTGCAGTTGCAGGTACCTGTTGTATCCCCTGCTGTTGATATTGGATTTGGTCAGTTTCCCGGACTTGATACGCTTTTCAAGCCGCTTCAACCCCTTCTGTCTATTACAGGCATCCTTCTTTGCCCTTTTACCTGCATAATGGACGATAAGCCGGGTGGTTTCGTTTTTCCTG
>JAISFI010000202.1 GCA_031263685.1 Dysgonamonadaceae bacterium
GTCTTGTTGATTTCGGCAATGGGGGTGTTGATTGGGGCAATGACAGGCTGGATTTGTTCCAAATCAGTACGCTTTATTCTGACAATCCTTTCGCTGATACGGATTGCTTTTATTTCGCCGTTGGCAATCATTTTATAAATGGTAGGGCGGGAAATTGATAACAGTGTGGCGGCTGACGAAATAGATAAAAATTCCTGCGAGAGCAATTTTTGACGGCTCTGTTCTCTTATTTCTTCGCTGGTGGCTTGTTGCTGCTTGGCTTTCAAATCTGCTTTGTATGCACGATTGGCGCAAGAAGTACAACAATAATTCGTTGTACTTTTATATGCTGTAAATGTTTTTCCACAGAATTTACAGACCTTCTTGTATTCAAATTTCCTTGCCATTCCTTGTCTATATATTGGATATATTCGTACTAAATTTATTGTCAATTATTGTAAGTTAGCGTAAATTGACGTAAAATTACTGCACAACTTAGGATTGACTTTTTCGACTTGTACCACTTTGGTACAAATGCGGTACAAAATCACGCAAAATATCCGTAAAAAAACAATAGGTAACGATAGAAAAATTATCAACAAAATAGATGTAAATGACTATATATGAGTGGATTATTTATTTTGCTTCATGGTTGATTTTTGAGGCTACTTCCCCACACAAAAATTCTTGAATATATTCCCCAGCACCTCATCCGTCGATATCTCACCCGTTATCTCTCCAAGATAGTGCATACACTCCCGAATATCCTGTGCAACAAAATCTCCGGATATTCCCTCTTTCAAACCCTCTTCCACCCGGTTTATTGATTCGAGTGCTTTGGATAAACCCTCATAATGTCGCAAGTTCGTTATTACCACATCATTCGCCTGCATATCCGGCAAATTGGCGGCTTTCAGCAAGGCTCTTTCCAATTTTTCTGTATTCTGCTTGTATTTTGCCGACAAATAAATGCGCTCCGCTGGAACATGCGGCAGAAATTCCTCTTCCAGAATAAGTTGTTCCTCCGGACTTATCTTGTCTATCTTATTGAAAACAATAATCAGTTGCTTGTTCTTTGTGCGCGGCACAATCTTGTCGGCAATGTACTCAATTTCCGTGTTAAAATGCGTAGTGTCAATCATCCAGATGACAATTGAAGCCTGGTCGATTTTCTGGAACGTCCGCTTGATGCCCAACGACTCTATCTCGTCGCCGGTATCGCGGATGCCCGCCGTATCAATAAAGCGGAATGAGATGCCGTTGATGGTGAGAACATCTTCTATGCTGTCGCGCGTCGTCCCGTGAATTTCGGAAACAAGGGCTTTTTCTTCGTTCAATAAATGATTGAGCAATGTCGATTTACCAGCATTTGTTTCGCCGACGATGACTACCGGAATCCCGTTTTTTATTGCATTGCCCAGACTGAACGAGTTTACTAATTTCGCAATTATCGTTTTAATATCGTTTGCCAGGAGAATAAGTTTTGTCCGGTCGGCAAATTCAAGTTCTTCTTCGCCGAAATCCAGTTCCAGTTCAATCAGGGAAACAAAATCCAATAATTGCGAACGGAGATATTGCAATTCTTTGCTGAATCCGCCCCGCATCTGGTTCATCGCCAAGCGGTGCGAGGAAGAGGAAGTCGATGCAATCAAATCGGCTACAGCTTCGGCTTGCGATAAATCCATCTTCCCGTTCAGGAAAGCGCGCTGGGTAAATTCGCCAGGCCGGGCAACTTCTGCTCCATGCCGAACCAGCAATTGCAATAATTGTTGCTGGATGTAAAGCGACCCATGACAACTAATCTCGACCGTATCTTCCCCTGTAAACGAATGGGGCGCGCGAAAAACAGCAAGCAATACATTGTCGAGCACTTCATTTTCCTGCATAATATAGCCAAAACTCAAAGTATACGGCTCCTGTTCGGAAACACTTTCCTTCCGGGAGACGGGCTTATACACATGCTCAGCAATACGCAAGGCATCCGGTCCGGAAAGACGAATCACCGCAACTCCTCCGACACCGGGAGCGGTCGATATTGCACATATTGTCGTTTTTTCCATCACTTAATTATCCGTTAAATTCTATCCAAAACTTTAATTATAAGCTCATTAAAAGAACCTTTATAAGCTGTATTCATTTCGGCAGCATGTCTGTTGGCAATAACCAGACAAACCGTCGTTGCCCGATGTCCCATCAATTTGGATAAACCGGCTAAAGCGGCGCTTTCCATTTCGTAATTCAGGAATTGCAGTCCTTCGTACAAAAAAGATTCCAGGCGCTGATTCTGATCCGGTCGGGCGAGCGGCAGACGGACATATCGCCCCTGCGGCCCATAAAACCCATTGGCAGAACAGGTAATGCCTTTCAACATACCTATTCCTATCCGTTCGGTCAATTCCTCATTAGCATAAACAAAATAAGGAACAGCAAGGTTTTCCGGCCAATTCGTATGCGTACAAAACGCAGCCGTCAGCAACTTGTCCGAAATAGCTTCGCCCTGGTCGTAGAAATACAACAAGCCGTCCATCCCCATAGATATTTTGGAAACAATATATGAACCGACCGGAGAAAACGGCTGAAGTCCACCGCAGGTACCGATTCTAACCATTGTCAGTTGTTTCCGCACAGGCTTTTCCGTCCGTCGGACAAGGTCGATATTAACCAGCGCATCCAGTTCATTGATAACAATATCCAGGTTGTCACAGCCGATACCGTGCGACAATGCCGTTATTCGCTTACCTCTATAATGGCCGGTAACTGTCCTGAATTCACGGTTTTGTTGATCAAATTCGACATCATCAAAAAAAGCCGCTACCGAGGCAACCCGTTCCGGGTCGCCCATCATCACGACTTTTTCTGCTAACTGTTCCGGACGTAAATGCAGATGAAAAACACTTCCATCTTCATTGACAGGAAGCTCGGAAGGAGGAATCGTACGCATGAGAATTAAAAACTAAGAACTAAAAGTTTAAAATTAATCTTTCAGCGGTTTATCTGTTGGTTTCACAGGTTTTGCAATCGTTTCCCGCATATCCGTATCCGCCTGGATATTCTTCATTTTGTAGTAATCCATGATACCGAGATTACCACTGCGGAAAGCTTCTGCCATTGCTTTAGGCACTTCCGATTCGGCTTCGATGACCTTGGCGCGCGCTTCCTGTGCTTTCGCCTTCATTTCCTGTTCGAGGGCGACGGCCATTGCGCGGCGCTCTTCGGCTTTGGCCTGTGCGATGTTTTTATCGGCCTGTGCCTGATCCATTTGCAATACGGCGCCGATATTTTTACCGATGTCGATATCCGCAATATCAATGGATAAGATTTCAAAGGCCGTACCGGCATCCAATCCTTTTTTCAGTACCAGTTTGGAGATAGAATCCGGATTTTCGAGTACCGACTTATGAGATTCCGAAGAGCCGATAGAAGACACAATGCCTTCTCCAACACGCGCCAGGATCGTTTCCTCGCCGGCGCCGCCAACCAACTGCTTGATATTGGCGCGAACGGTTACACGAGCCTTTGCTATCAACTGAATACCATCTTTAGACACAGCAGCAACAGGCGGCGTATCAATCACTTTCGGATTGACCGACATTTGAACAGCTTCAAATACATCCCGTCCGGCAAGGTCTATCGCCGTTGCCATTTGAAATGACAGGTCGATATTGGCTTTCGATGCAGAAACCAGGGCATGGACAACTTTCGCCACATGTCCACCAGCCAGATAATGCGCCTCCAAACTGTCCAGCTTCAAATCTCTCAAACCGGCTTTATGCGCTTCAATCAATGCTTTTACAATGATTTGAGGCGGCACATTCCGTATCCGCATCAAAAACAACTGTATCAAAGAAACCTTTACGCCGGAGACTCTTGCCGATATCCACAGGAGGAACGGCACATAGTAAAAAAAGATACATAACAAAATTATCGCTGCAGCAATAATCGCGAATAAAAAAATCCCATTCATGTTTAATTGGCTTTAAATTTATAAATTATCTTTCACTTTTCATTGTTATTTACTTTGCACCGGTGAGGGCGCTCTATTCTCTGTTTTTTCGGTAACAACCACCTGGTTGGCCAATTTTTTCAGGATGACCACCGTTTTTCCTTCATCAATAAATCCCGTCAGCGATTTCGCTTCGACAAATACCTGATTGATGTAGATTTTTCCCATGGGATTTAGCCTGGATGCGGCAACTCCTTCCGCTCCCACTTCCACGCCATCCATATTGCTGGTATCCACTTTAGAATCGATATCCGTGTGCAGAGAAACCCGGTCTATCGTTTTGGAACGTATCAGCCAGACAAACGAATATCCCAGCAGGACGACAGATACAAGCACTGTAATATGCCCACCTGTTGTCCCCAGATGGGAATAAGCATAATAGATACTTCCGGCGCTGAAGATGGCGCCCAACACTCCGGCAACGGTAATGCCCGGCAATAAGAATATCTCTATCAGTATCATCAGGATACTTAACAGAGACAATACGACTACAATTGTAACATCTGCTGTCATTTGCGTTTTTGTTGTTTTAAAAATTTAATTTCCGTGTTTCGGACAGATACAATCAGTTCGTCATACTTGTTATTCATGTCATCTACTGATTTTTCTGCCGCTAATATGACTGTCGACAGCGCTTTCCGTTTATCTCCCGAAGATTGCGCATAATCAACCCTGTATTGATCCAGTTGTTTCTGTGTTTTAGACAGTTCGTTGGCCAGGCGTTGGGATTCCATGTATAAAGATTTGGCCGCATCGCTTTTAAAATCGGCCAAAGATTCATAAATAATAGCGTCATCTATGATAAGCATAAAATCTTTTGCAGGTTGTGATTTCCGACTGTGCTGCCCGGTATGAGCATTTTCCACTATTGAGCGATAGTCCTGCCCTTCCCGCCAGGTGGCCTGTATGGAAGACAGTTTTGCCCGTTCTTTCAAATCCAGCAGATCTCCGGTTTTGACTGATTTTTTCTCCTGATTGGGAAGGTATGTGTAGATGATGACCTTTCCTTCCGGCTGAAAACGGTTGGTCGCAAAAAAGCCGATGCCGCTTATATCATCTATCGCCAGCATATAATCATCGTATATGGAATTGAAAGGCATCCCCAGCTGTTCCGGCTCCAAAAAGGTCTCTTTTGAAGTATTATAGCGAGAAACGAACAAATCATATCCGCCGATAGCGCCGTGTCCTTTGGAGGCGAAATAAATCGTTACGCCGTCTGTCAATACAAACGGATAATTCGTATCGGAGGAATTGATTTCCGTTGGTAATTCCGTTTCTTCTGTCCAGACATCCATCAATTTGGTTTGTGTGTACAATTTACAGGTAGAATCGACAGGGCATTTGGAGTAATAACGTTTATTCTGCAACTGATTTGTATAGATCGACGTTTTATCTCCGTCTCGAAAAACGATATTGCCGGATTCTTCGTTCAACATGTAGTGATTGAGGAATTTATCCTTGTCTACGATTACACTGTCTATGACTTGTATATCTTCCGTGTACTGCAACATTCTTGCAGCTTTTTCGGATTGTTCCAGCACTGGTTTCAGCGCTTTGGCGCCGGCTGCATCATTTTTTTTTATCAGGATGTCGATATACTGTTTGTATGCGTCGGCCGATTCGTTGAATCTATATTGCCCGTAATATAATTTGCCCAGGTAGCGAAACGATTCCTGCACCTGCTTGGTGGATGCATATTTGAAGTATTTTTCCGACAGATCATACTCTCCGGTTTCAAAAAGGCAAACGCCATACCACTGGTTGTACGAAGCATTCTTGGGCGAATTTTTCACTAATGTCCCCACAGCCGTTTTTACTTCCGCGTATTTCCCCGCCGAATACAGTTTCTGTATTTCCGGTAAACTTAACGCAGCGATCGACTGACAACAAAAAATGAGAAGAAATACAATGACCGGACAGCGGACAATGAAATATCTGGAATATATGGCGTTCTTGAATAAATTATCCATAACAATGATTTTCGATTACGAATATGCAAATATACAGGATAATTTTCAAATTACGCACAAGCGTGTAAAAAAAACGTAATTAATGTCTGCGTTCAGACAAAAATCACCGTTCAAGATTTCCGTTTCAAAAGATATCCTCCTGCCATCAGTAACAAGATACCAATGCCATCTGCTACCGGAACATGGCTCCCATGACCGTTGCCAACGCCGCCGGGCGATGCCGTCAAGGTGGATTGGGAGGAATTATCAAATAGACCGATGCTACTGCTCGATGAGGAGGATAACAGTTCTTGTTTCGTCTCGCCTGTCTGTGTGAATGAGGTCGATG
>JAISFI010000234.1 GCA_031263685.1 Dysgonamonadaceae bacterium
CCCGGAAGATTACATAAGCAAGGATGAACTTTTTTATGCAACAAACAGATATTTGAACAATCTGGGGGATAGGATGATGATTAATTTCTCGCATTTTAATCTAAATTAATTTTTGACGGGTACTTATCTCATATCTTTTAAAATTTAAATTCATCTCATTAAATATAGCCAGGCCTGTCCGTTATACTAGAGCATCCATCTTTCAGATACATATCTTCACAGTTGGCAAATCCGTCAATTGTTATATTCAGTTCTTTATCTATTTCGACGAGGGCGAAACTGTTATTTTCCGGAAAGGCGCCTTCAATCAGGCCTTTCATTGTGAAATAATGAATCCCCCTGCTGAAACTGTAACTGCCCGCATGATGATGTCCCTGAAATACAGCCAGTACTTTGCCGCTTTTTTCAAGAATTTCAATCACTCCACCGGCATTGCCGACGCAGGTTCCATGCTTCTTTTGCGTCAGGTCAAGCAGCTGATGAAGAAAAACGACGACCGGCCGGCGCGTTTCCACTTCCCTAGACAGCCAGTCCAGCTGGGGCTTTGGAATGAAAGCTTTCTTCCAGTCAAAATTGCCGCTGTCGTAGTCGGAACCGTCCTCATTGTAATTGGCGTCCAGGACGATGAACTTGACGCCTTTCACTGAAAAAGAGTAATAATTTCGGCCTTTGGCTTCGCCTTCGTTTGCGGTATGTTCCAGAAAGTCCGACTTGCTGATGTTATCCATATCATGGTTGCCGAACACATGATATACCGGGTGGCGGAACATGCGGTATTCCGTTTCTATTTCGTCTAGGAAGGCGAGCGTCTGTTCCCTGTCGGCTCCCTGATCTTTGAAATCGCCGAGTTCGATGATGAAATCCGGTTTCTGTTCGTTGAAAACTTTCATCGCTTCGCGCAGCTTGTCGATCGAATGTGTGTAACAGCGATTTCCCGCCTTTTCCTTACGTGCATAATGCAAATCGGTAACAAGCCCGAATCTGACTTTGACGCCTGAGCCGGAATCAAAACTCATTCCGCTGCTTTTCCCGGCGCCGAGAATCATCAGCCCGGCTATACCCTGTGATACTTTGACAAACTGTCTTCTTTTCATCTTTTTGTAAAAATAATCACCTTAATATAACTTCCCTGTCTAAAATAGAAGGGATCATTTCCCTGCCGAAACGGACGCTTTTGGAGGCGATCTCCTCCGGGACGGCGGCAATCCATTCGCTCTCCGTTCCTTTCAAATGAAGACTGCCCGAAGGTTTTATCGTGACAAAACAGAACAAAGGGTCTTTGTATAAAGCCATATTGTCCATCCATTTATATTTTTCCTGCAATTCGGCAGGATAACGTCCGGGCATCTTCCTGTCGTGCCAGAAGTAGGATACGCTGTTGATGCTGAAATAGTGGATTCCATTTATAACACGGTAAAAATCCCGGTGATGATGTCCGTTAAAACAGGCTAGCACCTTATTGAATCCGGCACGTTCGTTTTCCTGTTCCAGAAGCCGCTGGACGTATGCTTTGTTCGGAATCCCCCATTCGTCGTGCAGCAGGCTCTGGTGCGAGAAAATAAAAACAGGCAGGTTGGTTGCCTTCAGGTCGGCAACTAACCATTCGCACTGTTCATCGTTTATGTAATCGCCGTATCGGGAATGATTTCCCTTTTCATAACTGCCAAACCGGTTATCGGAATAAAAATAGTTCCCGTCCAGCATCACGCAATGGTATCCTCCGGCGTCGCAGGAATAATAAGGAGCAGGCATTTCCATAAAATCGCATGCTTCCTTTTTGGTTGCAGAGTCAACATCATGATTTCCCAAAACGTGGAAGGCAGGACAGGCTGCATTTTTGAACCGTCCGGCAAAGTTTTTACTTTCGGGAAGCCGGCTGTTATGAACAAAATCCCCCAGACTGATGACAAAGTCCGGCTTTTCGATTTCGACTTTTTGTAGGAAAGCATCCAAACGCCTGTCGGCGTCATACACCAAGCCGAAATGGATATCGGCGATAATGCCGAATTTGACAGCTTCAAATTTCCCTGACGCCGAAATCCCGACATCCGACATGCAGGCTGTCCCGGCAATTCCTGCCATTCCCAGAAGGCCGGTTTTGTGCAGGAAACTTCTTCTTGTTTCTTTTTCTGTTGTCATTTCCGTATAAATATTAATTAGTATGAATCCCGAGCCCGTCTCCAAACGGAACAGGCACGGAATTCAAAGAACATTTTTACCAGCCCGGATTTTGTTTTAAATTAGGATTCAAAACCAGTTCGGTTGTTGGGATAGGTGATAAATAGTCTCTGTTTAAATTAAAATTGAAACCGTTACTCAGGGACGAATATTGCTGATAGGGGTCAATATATCCCTTTTCATCGGTATTCAACTTTTCCCAGGCAGTCAGGAATGCGTCCGAAGCGCCGGGATAGTTTTCCCATTGCTGTTTGACGGCGCCTTTCGGCTTTTTCCCGACAATCAGTTCGTCGGCTGCCGCCCAGCGGAAAATATCATCCACCCGGAATCCTTCGCAAACCAGTTCCACTTTCCGTTCGCGGCGAATTTCCTGAAGCAGCGGGCTGATCCCTGCAAATTCCCAGTTGGGGTCGGTGATGATTTGATTTATTTCCAGCCGTCCGGTCATGCCTACCCTATCACGCAAAGCATTGACGGTCTTATCAATATCGCTTTGAGTAACCGTCCCCAATTCGGCTTTGGCTTCGGCATATATCAACAGCGTCTCGGCATAGCGGAAATAAATAGCTCCGAGTGTAGTGTTAAAAAATACAGTTGGATAAACAGGATTGTGTCCCTTATACAACTGATATCCGGTTGTACAAAATCCTTCCGAAGTACCTTCATATGTAGGTGTTTGAAAAATTGTTTCCGGTGAATACCAGATAAAATGTTTTCCATCATCCACCTGAATGGTTTGATTCAACCTCGGATCACGGTTAGCCACAATGGCCTTTAAATTACTGTCTCCTTCATACAAGGTAGATACCGCGATTGGTTTGCCGTCCATACACAAATAGGACTCTACCATTTTCCTGGAAAGACCTCTCATCATTCCCCCTTTTGAATCCAGTGTCCAGCGATGCGTTTGGTTGTCGGCAGCAGAATATTTACGCCATAGAAGCACTTCCTTGCTGCCACTGTAATCTTCCTGATTGAACAGTGACCAGTAGCCGTTTTCTTTCCCGGCATTATCCAGCGCCGGAGATCCGTTTTGTTCTGCCAAAGCGATCAGTGCTCCGGCGGCATCAGCTGCTTTTTGGATAAACTTCGTTCCGTCGGAGCCGTCCACTTTAAAGGGGGTATTTTTCAGCGCATGATACTTCTCCCATGTTCCTTCATAAAGAGCAATACGCGCCTGAAGCGCCAGAGCGACCTCTTTTGTAACGCGGCCTGTCCAGCTACCGCCTGTACGCGCCGGAAGATATTCCACGGCTAAATCCAGATCGTGAAGGATGGAATCCGTTACCTGATTGCGTGGCATCCGCGACTCAAAAAGCGATTCGGAATCCATATTAACCGTAGTAGAAGACCACGGTACATCGCCGAAACTGCACAATTTATTGAAATAGAAAATCGAACGGAAGAAAAGCGCTTCGCCGGCATACTGTTTTATTTCGTCCCACGGAGCATTTACCTGATGGTAATGATCCATAAAATAATTGATATTCCGCAGTAAAGTCCAGTCTCCGCTACTCCATCCTCCGCCTGAGGCCGGCAACGTGTTTTCTCCGTTCAAACGTTTACTGTAATCCAGATAAACATCCGTATCGCTTCCATTCCGTGCATCTGCCATATAGGGAGAATTATTCAGTCCTCCATAGTTAGGCAGTAAGCTCGTTTGCTGGTAGAAGTTATTGGCATAAATCTTCAAATCATTTGCCGTTGCCCAATAGGTTGCGTCATTGATATTGACAAGCGGGCTTCTTTCGAGAAAGTCATCATTGCAGGAAGACATCCATACGGCAAAACAAATCCATACGATTATATTTTTATATTTTTTCATATCATTAAATAGTTGAGTGTTAATTAAAAAGTGATATTCAAACCGCAAGCCCAGGTACGTTGCAAAGGATAAACTTTCCCGTCTCCCGAACCCGAATATCCGGATATATTTGAAAACTCGGGGTCAATTGTTTTAGCCATTTTCGTCAAGGTTGCCAGATTCTCTATATTAACGAAAAGCCGTATCTTCCGGCAGTCAATCTTCCGGATAAGCGATTCCGGCAGCGTATATCCCAATTGCATATTCTTGACCCGCAGGTAGGCTGCATTCTGCAGGTAGCGTGTCTGTATCTGCTCGTTTTTTCTCATTTGGCTACTCATGTAGTAGCGGGGATAATACCCGTCGGGATTATCTTCCGTCCACCGGTCTGACTGCAAAGTAAACAAATTCGCCTGCCACTCACTCCCGTCTGCATCTATCCCCCAGAATATATTTGATGCGAGCCATGCATCGCGCTTTCCGACGCCCTGCAGGAACAGTACAAAATCAAAGCCCTTGTATTCGGCGTTCATATTTACGCCGAACGAATAACGCGGTGTCGTATTCCCGATGACTTTCCGGTCGCCGGGATTGTCCAGCGTATTGTCGCCCCAGTCAATCTCACCGTTGCCATCCAGATCCACGTAACGGACGTCGCCCGAATGCAGCTGACTGGCATTGATTTTGGCCTGCGAAGGCGCCGATGCGATTTCCGCATCCGACTGAAAAAGTCCGTACGTTTCGTACCCCCAGATATCGCCCATATTCTGGCCCTCATACCAGGTCGTATTCAAGCGGTTCGGGTTCGGATATTTAACAACTTTCCCTTTGTAATCACTTAAAACGGCATTGATTCCGTATGAAAAATCATCGATCCTGTCGCGCCATCCAACGGTCAGATCAAACCCGTTCGTTTCCATCGCCGCATTATTATCCTGCGGGACTGACGTCCCCAGGAATGCAGGCAGCGCTTCGGCAGGCCCCACAAAATCGTCGGATTTTCTTTTATACCAGTCAAAATCGATACTTAACCGGTTGGATAAAAGCGTCATCTCAACGCCCACATCCATCGTCGTACTGGTCACCCACGTCAGCAACGGATTGACAAGTCCCGGCTGACTGATATACGATTCGCGCCCTCCGCTGAACAGCCAGTTGCCCGATGTCGGAGCGCTGGTGGACAGAGAGGGATAAAAGGGATAATTACCGGTGAAACTCTGGTCTCCCAGCGAAGCATAGCCTGCTTTGATTTTAAATGTATTGACTGTCTGTTCCAGCGGTTTCCAGAATGATTCTTTCGACAGCATCCATCCGGCCGACACACCCGGATAGAATTTGTTACGCACGTTTTTCAGGAAGCGTGAAGTGCCGTCGTAACGGCCGTCAAATTCAATCAGATACTTCTCTTTATAGTTGTAGTTGATGCGTCCGAATCCGCCGCGGACAGCCAGTTGCGAGGCGCCGTCTCCAACACTTGGCGTCGTTCCGTAGGTTAACGACAAAACCGGCAGATTGTCGGAATAAAGATAGTTATTACCTGCAGATACACTCAAATTATCATACAGCTCCTGTGTAAATCCGGCCAGTACCTTAAAGTAATGACTTCCCAACTGTTTCTCGTACGAAGAAAAAAGATTGACCGTATGATGCTGATTCTTACTGTTGGAACGGCTAAATGAATTGGGCGTTGTACCGGACTGCAATTCTTTTTTTCCACTGGGAAGGTAATAATAAAGCGTCTTCAGGTGTTGAGAACCATTGTTATACCAGCCGTCAAACGTGTAGTTGGCCGTAATATCCCAGCCTGCCAACGGATGAATCACAAATTCTCCCGTCAACAGGGCATTATCGTTGTTGGATTTATTCCGGCCGGCTTCCTCTTGAAATACTACATCACTGGGGTAAGAATAATATCCGTCCGGATTGTACAAAGCCGCAGTCGGCCATTTACGGGAAATCTGATGCATCCAGTTTCCACCCGTCTTAGCCGGATATGTATAAGGCGTATCCGTCACACCGCGGGAAAAGGCGCTCTTGAAATTGAATGTCAGCCACTTTGTCAGTTCGGAGGAAAGATTTACCCGGATATTGAAACGCTGATATGAATCTTTCCCATAGTTATACAGCCCCTCCTGTTGGTTGTATCCCAATCCGATATAATAGTTCGAATGATTTGTTCCGCCCGACACTCCCACATTGTGTTGCTGGCTGAAAGCAAAATCCTTGAAATAAATATCGAACCAGTCATTATTGGCGTTTCCCTGCCAGGTCACCCATGAATCACTTCCCGGTGCAGGGTCTTTATAGGTTTCGTCGGTAATTATTCCGGCTTGATAATCTTTAATGCGTTGAATAGCTTCATCGCTAAACATAGGCATTCGGTCGGCATTTCGCAAAGCTTCACTTTGAAAGTTTACAAAATCCAGCGAATTTGCCATCTTCGGCAGATTGACAGGCTGCGCCCATCCGAAATTGTTACTGTACGAGATGGTCGGTTTCTGTCCCGTTTTCCCTTTCTTTGTCGTAATCAGGATTACCCCGTAAGGAGCGCTTGAGCCGTAAATGGCGGAAGAAGCGGCGTCTTTCAATACCGAGATATTTTCCACATCGCTCATATTGATTGAATTGATATCTCCACCCTGAATGCCGTCAATCACTACAAGCGGCGAAGCGGTAGAACCAAGACCCGTGTATCCGCGGATATTGATAGACTGAGTAGCACCCGGAGCGCCGCCACTGCTTGATTGTGCAATGTTCAGGTTAGCCACCTGTCCTTGCAATGCCTGTGAGAGATTTGTCACCGCACGATTTTCCAAAATATCGCCTTTTATTTGAGCCACCGCGCCGGTCAGGTTCACTTTCTTCTGCGTACCGTAGCCCACAACGACCACTTCGTCCAGCGCCTGCGTGTCTTCAATAAGGGTAATTAACAGGGATTTACCATCTGTTGGCAACTTGCTGATTTCTTGCGCAATGTAGCCGATATAGGAAATTTGCAGCACAGCATTGTCCGCCACGTTCAGGGAGAAGTTCCCGTCCGCGTCGGTCACAATGCCGTTGGTTGTACCTTTTTCCTTGATGTTGGCGCCGACGACCGGTTCTCCGGTTTCGTCGATTACGGTTCCCGTTATTGTTTTCTTTCCTTCCTGCTGGAATACGAGCGTTCTGCTTTTGGCGAGGATGATTTGGTTGTCGATCATCTGATAACCGACGTCTGTGCTTCTTAACAGTTGGTTCAGCACATCGAT
>JAISFI010000285.1 GCA_031263685.1 Dysgonamonadaceae bacterium
CGGCTTTATTATGAACCGCAAAGTTAGAAATTGAAATCGTCGCACTCAAAAAACACTTGTAACTAACTAAATTTCAAATATTTCAAAGAACTATTTTAGATTTTAATGGGACACTAATGGTTTGATATAATAACGTATTTTCCTGTTTTTTAGTATTTAAATCATTATGTATCTAATATACAATACATTAACTTCTTCCGAACACGACTGGGGCATGCCCCAGAATGAGATTCTTTTTTCTACCTAAAGTTGCATTTGTTATTTGAAATTAGGTTCATTATTGTTGAATGAAGATAACCATTTTTCTGCGAAATTTTTCCTACCTTTGCCGTCCATAAATAATCAGAAACATACAAAAATGAGCACCATCCCCTATAATTTGCGATTGATAAAAGCAATGTTATTTGATGTAGACGGCGTATTATCTGCCGATTGCGTGCCGCTTCATCCCTCCGGAGAGCCAATGCGCATGGTAAACATCAAAGATGGATATGCGCTGCAACTGGCAGTAAAAAACGGTTATCAAATGGCCATCATTACCGGCGGAAACACCGAAGCCGTTCGTTCGCGGTTTCAAGCGCTCGGATTTCAGCACATTTATATGCAGTCTTGTGTTAAAAAGTACGATTTTCTGGATTTTATCCGGAAAACAGGCTTAAAAACAGAAGAAATTCTGTATGCCGGCGACGACATCCCCGACTACGAAGTCATGCAAATGGCAGGATTGCCGGTTTGTCCGGCCAATGCAGCGCCAGAAATTAAGGCTATCGCCAAGTATATTTCCCACAAAGAAGGCGGCGACGGTTTTGGCCGCGACATCGTGGAACAGGTAATGCGGGCGCAAGGCAAATGGATGCAGGGGGAGGCTTTCGGATGGTAACGGAACTGCTGAAGGATTACTGCCTCATTCTGGCATCTCATTCGCCCAGGCGCAAGGAATTATTGTCCGGATTGGATCTTCCCTATGAAGTCCGCACCATTCCCGACATTGACGAGTCTTATCCGGAGAGTTTGACGAAAGATGAAATCCCGGTCTACATCGCCCGAAAAAAAGCAGCAGCCTATCGACCGCTTCTATTGTCGAACGAAATACTCATTACGGCAGACACCATTGTATGGTTGGATGGCAAAGTTTACGGAAAACCGGCAGATGAAACAGACGCTATTCACATGCTTCGCTCACTTTCCGGTCACACACACGAAGTGCTGACAGGCGTGTGTATTTCGGATACGAAGAAAGAAAAATCTTTCTGCTCCATTTCCAAAGTGAAATTTGCCGAACTAGAAGCAGATGAAATTACCTACTATGTGCAAAAATACAAACCTTACGATAAAGCCGGATCGTACGGCGTACAGGAATGGATTGGCTACATTGGTGTAGAAAGTCTGGAAGGCTCTTTCTACAACGTCATGGGATTACCGGTCAGGATGTTATACCGTGAATTAAAGAGATGGAAATCATGAGAATAAAAAAACAAAAACAGTTATTTCAGCAAGTCTTTCCCTCTTGCTCTTTGCTCTTTGCTCTTTTCTTACTAACTTTGCGCGGATTAAATGCAATTTGATGCAAAAAAAACAACTAAAAGCTCAAATATTCTGGAAAAAAATACGCTTTAAGTATAAACTCTCCATTCTCAATGAGAATACATTAGGGGAGATTTTTTCTTTGAGAGTATCCAAATTATCTGCCTCCCTGATTATTTTCATTTTCAGTTTACTGCTTATTGTGCTGACCTCTGTCATCATTATCAGTACTCCTGTCAGAAACTATCTTCCGGGATATTTGGACGTAGAAGTGCGGAACGATATTATGTCGTTAGCATTAAAAGCCGATTCGTTGCAAAACGCCTTAAACGTACAAAACTTATATACCCACAATGTAGCATTGATTTTAAAAGGAGAGATGCCGGTCGATTCTATTCGCCGAATAGATTCTTTACAGCAGTTCAAACCGGATTCGGTAGAATTTAAGAAGTCTGATGATGCCGAGAAATTTGTCAAAAAATATGAAGATGAAAGTCGTTACAAACTTTCCGCATTACCGAGGACTACATCATCTGAGTATATTTTCTTTTATCCACCGGTAATCGGGAAAATTTCTTCCCCATTCGATAAAAAAGAAAAACACTTTGGTATAGATATTGCAGCAGATCCAAAAGAAAGTGTATTAGCTACGTTGGACGGAACGGTCATCTTTACCGCTTTTGACTCTAATTCCGGATATGTCATACAATTACAGCATACAAACGGCTATACATCCATTTACAAACATAACACGATGTTGCTGAAAAGAGAAGGAGATATTGTCCGTGCCGGAGAAGCCATTGCCATCGTAGGCAACACCGGGAACCTGTCTACCGGAACGCATTTGCATTTTGAGTTGTGGGATAAAGGAATGCCTCTCAATCCCGAAGATTATATCATTTTTAACAGATGAAAAGAAAGATCGCGATACTCGGCGCTACAGGATCTATTGGAACGCAAACATTAGACGTGATTGCTCAACATCCCGACTGCTTTGAGGTGTACGCACTGACAGCCCGTCATCAAGTGGATTTACTTATCCGTCAGGCGCGTACGTTCTTGCCCGAAGTAGTAGTCATCGCCAATGAACAGAAATATCTACAGCTAAAAGAAGCTTTGAAAGATTTACCAATCAAGGTCTGGGCTGGCGAAGATGCTATCTGTCAAGTAGCACAATTAGCACCTGTAGACATCGTATTGACAGCTATGGTGGGTTATTCGGGACTGAAACCGACAATCGCCGCCATTGAAGCCGGAAAAATCATCGCATTAGCCAATAAAGAAACCCTGGTCGTTGCCGGAGACTTAATCACCCGCCTGGCTTTGGAAAATAAAGCACCTGTCTTGCCGGTTGATTCGGAACATTCTGCTATCTTTCAGTGTTTGACGGGAGAAAACAGTCCGATAGAAAAGATTATCCTGACCGCATCCGGCGGCCCTTTCCGAAAATACCGGAAAGAAGATTTGCTGCATGTGACGAAAAACGACGCCTTGAAGCATCCTAACTGGTCGATGGGCGCCAAAATAACGATCGATTCATCCAGTATGATGAACAAAGGATTTGAAATGATTGAAGCCTGCTGGCTTTTCGATGTATCGCCAGAGCAGGTGCAAGTGCTGGTACATCCGCAATCAATCATTCATTCGATGGTGCAGTTTCGGGACAGTTCCGTTAAAGCACAGTTGGGATTGCCCGATATGCGACTACCCATACAGTATGCGCTTTCGTATCCCGATCGCCTGGAATCGTCGTTTCCCCGACTTAGTTTTTCCGATTTTAATAGCTTGACATTTGAAGCACCCGACATGGAGAAATTTCCACACTTATCACTTGCCTATCAGGCAATGAAACAGGGTGGAAACATGCCCTGTATCTTGAATGCAGCCAATGAAATTGTTGTCGACGCTTTCCTGAAAGATCGCATCAACTTCCTGCAAATGAGCCGGGTGATAGAACAAACCATGCAACAGGCCGAATTTATCGCACAAGCCGATTACGAAATTTACGTGCAAACAGATCAGGAAGCACGCGCTATTGCACAGGAAATTATCGGCATAAAAATATTTGACAAATAGTAATTTTTTTAACTGACATAAATGGAAACAATTTTAATTAGAGCAGCACAATTAATCCTGAGTTTATCTATCCTCGTCATCATCCACGAGCTTGGGCATTTTCTTACTGCCCGAATGTTCAAGGTACGGGTAGAAAAATTTTACCTTTTTTTCAATCCCTGGTTTTCTCTGTACAAGTTCAAACCGAAAAACAGTGAAACGGAATACGGGATTGGATGGCTTCCGTTGGGAGGTTACGTGAAAATTGCCGGAATGATAGACGAATCTATGGATAAGGAGCAAATGGCTCAACCGGAGCAGCCGTGGGAGTTTCGCGCTAAACCGGCATGGCAACGCCTGATCATCATGATTGCCGGCGTAGTGTTCAACTTTGTCCTGGCCTTATTCATCTATTCTATGGTACTTTTTACCTGGGGAAGCGAATATATTCCGTTGAAAAATGCTACAATGGGCATGGCTTTCAGTCCTGTCGCCCAAAGCATCGGATTTCAGGACGGAGATATTTTACTGTCCGCCGACGGAAAGACCTTGGAGCAAATGAACGCCACAGTGCTGTTTGACATTGTTGAAGCACAACAGGTTACGGTTTTAAGAGGCGGAGAAGAAAAAATCATCAATATTCCTCCGGACGTCATGCAACGTTTGCTGACCGAGAAAAAAGGATTTACCAATATGCGTTATCCTTTCGTTGTCGACTCCGTGCACCCAAACATGGCAGCCGCTGCTGCCGGGATGCTCGCCGGAGATAGCGTTGTGGGAACTGGCAACCAATATGATATGGATTATGCAGCCATAAGCAATGTTTTCAAAGAAAACAGGGAGCAGGAAATACAAATCAATCTCTACCGGAATCAGGAATTGATGTCATTATCTGTTGTACCCGATACCACGGGACTTGTAGGATTAGGGCTTCGCATGGTGTACCGGACAAATCAGACTGATTACGGATTTTTCGCCTCTTTTCCTGCCGGCATCCGGCTGGGCGTAGAAACGTTGGCGGGATATGTCCGGCAGTTCAAGTATGTATTCACGAAAGCGGGCATCGGCAGTTTGGGTGGCTTTGGCACCATAGCAAGTATTTTCCCGGCAACGTGGAACTGGTATGCTTTCTGGATGATGACGGCTTTCCTTTCCATCATACTCGGATTTATGAACATCCTGCCCATCCCCGCACTGGATGGCGGACATGCAATGTTCACGCTCTACGAAATCATCACCCGCCGGAAACCCAGCGATAAATTCCTGGAAAAAGCTCAGTTGGTAGGTATGATACTCCTTATCGCTCTCTTGCTGTATGCAAACGGGAATGATCTTTTGGGAATTTTTAGATGAGAACTAAAAACTAATTCGCTATATTTGCACGCTGAAAAATCAAAAATAAATTAATGGATCAAGAAAAAGTATTATTGAAGAAGATAATAGAAGGACTTCAGGAAAAAAAAGGAAAAAATATCATGACGGTAGATATGCGAGAACTTCCAGGTTCAATTTGTCAATATTTTGTTATTTGCGAAGGAAATACGCCGATACAAGTATCTGCCTTGTCCGATTCTGTATGGGATTATGTATATGAAACTTTGCACGAAAAGCCGATGGGTGCCGATGGTGTACGCAATGCGCAATGGATTGCAATGGATTACGGTACAATAATGCTCCATATTTTTTTGCCCGAATTGAGAAATTATTATAAATTGGAAAATCTATGGGCTGACGCCAAATTAGATAAAATACCCGACATTTTATGAATACATCTCCCTCAAATAACAACGCCCCGCAAGGTACGCCTCCTATGAAAGGACCCGGTAAGTTCAACCTAAATTGGATGTATGCGCTTATTTTGCTCACATTGACCGGTATCTACTTCATGAACAAGGATAAAGCGGCCAACAAAGAATTAGGTTGGACGCAATTTGAACAAAAAGTAGAGAAAGGTTATTTTTCACAGATGATTGTCTACAATAATCAGGATATTGTAGTCGCTACCCTGAAAAAAGATAAAGTAAAAGAAGTCTATAATACCGATACCACCGCAATTCTTGGTGATGCTACGGTGACAGTAAAGATTCCTTCTGCCAATAAATTTTCGGACTATTACGAGAAATGGAAATCTGCCGGTTTGACCGATGTGGAAATCACTTACGATAGTGGAAGTAAAATATGGGATGTCTTACTGTCTTTTGCACCGTTCATCCTGTTGATTGCTGTGTGGATATTCCTGATGCGCCGGATGTCCGGAGGAGGATTGGGCGGCGGTCTGTTCAGCGTAGGCAAAGCGAAAGCGCAACTGTTCGACAAGAATGGACAGGCTAAAAAGACTACGTTCAAAGATGTTGCCGGACTGTCCGAAGCCAAACAGGAAGTGGAAGAAATTGTTGAATTTCTGAAGAATCCCGGCCGTTACACGGATTTGGGAGGAAAAATACCCAAAGGCGCCTTGCTGGTTGGCCCTCCGGGAACGGGAAAAACCTTATTAGCTAAGGCAGTAGCCGGAGAAGCGAATGTACCGTTCTTCTCGCTGTCCGGATCAGATTTTGTAGAAATGTTCGTTGGCGTCGGTGCCTCCCGCGTGAGGGATCTTTTCCGGCAGGCGAAAGAAAAAGCGCCTTGCATCATTTTTATCGATGAAATAGACGCCGTAGGGCGTGCTCGCGGCCGTAACCCAAACATGGGCGCGAATGATGAGCGCGAAAACACCCTCAACCAGTTGTTGACAGAAATGGATGGTTTCGGCTCTAACAGCGGTATCATCATCCTCGCCGCCACTAACCGGGCAGACATCCTGGACAAGGCTTTGCTGCGTGCCGGGCGTTTCGACCGCCAAATCAATGTAGACTTGCCAGACTTGAACGACAGAAAGGAAATTTTTATCGTTCACCTCCGTAATATTAAAACGGATGTAAGCGTAGATACAGACTTTCTGGCACGTCAAACGCCCGGATTCTCCGGCGCCGACATTGCGAATGTCTGTAACGAAGCTGCCCTGATAGCGGCACGCGGACGGAAAGAGTTCGTGCAAAAAGAAGATTTCATGAATGCCGTCGACCGTATTGTAGGCGGACTGGAAAAGAAATCCAAAATAACAACGCTCGAAGAACGTAAAACGATCGCCATCCACGAAGCGGGACACGCCACCCTGAGTTGGATACTGGAACATGCCAACCCGCTGGTGAAAGTAACAATTGTGCCTCGTGGAAAAGCCCTGGGAGCCGCCTGGTATCTACCCGAAGAAAGGCAGATTACAACAACCGAACAGTTGCTGGACGAAATGTGCGCCACGCTGGGTGGTCGTGCTGCCGAAGAGACTTTCGTCGGAAAAATATCTACCGGAGCGGCCAATGACCTGGAACGGGTTACGAAGCAATCGGTTGCCATGGTAACGTATTTTGGTATGGGCAATAAACTTTCCAATCTCAGCTATTACGATTCTACCGGACAAGATTGGGGATTCACCAAACCATACAGCAATGACACCGCTCGCTTGATTGACGAAGAAGTCAAAAATTTCATCGATGAACAATACGAAAGGGCAAAAAGAATCCTGAAAGAACAGGAGGAAGGTCATCACAAACTTTACCACCTCCTGCTGGAGCGCGAGGTGATATATGCCGATGATCTGGAAGCTATTTTTGGAAAAAGAAAATGGTTGTCCCGTTCACAGGAAATTTTCAAGCAACAGGAGAAATCTGAACAGGAAACACAGGAATCCGAACAGCCGGGAACACAGGAAAATCAATCGGAAACCTCCACCAAAGAGGTATCTTCTGACTTATGAAAAATTTACTGATACGAACGCTTTCCGGATTGATTTATATCTTGCTTATTCTTTCCGGTATTTGCTTTGGAACATTGAGTTATGTGGCAGTGTTCGGTTTGTTGGTTGTGCTGTGCCTGTACGAGTTTTATCAGTTGATGAACGCAAATGAATCGGTTACTGTACGTCCACTGATTAACTGTGCTGCGGGGCTGTATTTTTTTATAGCAACGTTTCTATACTTGTCGTCAGGCCAAGCAAATGGAATATTGTATTTACCATATATCCTTTATGTGTTGGGTATATTGATCATGGAACTTTACCTGAAGCGTCCGAATCCGATACAAAATTGGGCGTATGCTTTTTTAGGACAGCTATATATTGTCCTGCCCCTTTCCACCTTACATACTTTGTGTTTGTCGTTCGATCCGGCAGCATCGGTTACTGTCTATTCGCCTGTTTTGCTGCTCGCCCTGTTCTCATTCATCTGGATAAACGACACTTTCGCCTATCTGGTTGGGATGACGTTTGGAAAACACCGGCTTTTTGAACGGATTTCCCCAAAAAAATCGTGGGAAGGATTTGTTGGAGGCGCTGTTTTTTCCATTGCATCGTCATTCGCTTTTGCCCATTATGTGCCGGAGATTCCGAGGATGCATTGGATTTGCATGTCGGTCGTAACCGTTATTTTCGCTACATGGGGCGATTTGATTGAGTCGTTGCTGAAAAGAACGTTGGGCGTAAAAGATTCGGGAAAGATGATACCGGGACACGGCGGGATATTGGACAGAATGGATAGCGTTTTGCTGGCAGCACCGGCATTGGCTTGTTGTTTTTATTTGCTTGGGGAAATGTAGAAAATGACGGATTATAAATTACGAATGACGAGATACGAAAATTTCGCATGATAAACAATACACTTTCGGCACAACTAAAAGATCGCATCCTGGTATTGGACGGCGCAATGGGTTCCCTGATACAAACCTTTAAGCTTACGGAAGAAGATTTCCGGGGACAGCGTTTCGTTTCATTTACCAATATGATGAAGGGAAACAACGACATGTTATGTATTACCCGTCCGGATGTAATCAAAAACATACATACGCAATACTTGGAAGCAGGAGTGGACATTATTGAAACGAACTCTTTCAGTTCCAACGCTATATCTATGGAAGATTACGGCTTGCAGGATCATATCCGGGAATTGAACATGGCCGCGGTGAAAGTTGCTCGAGAAGCAATTGATGAATATCTCTTGCAACATCCCGGCAAACCTCGTTTCATAGCAGGTTCTATCGGACCTACCACCAAATCGACTTCCATGAGTCCCGATGTAAGCAATCCTGCGCTCCGGTCGGTCACTTTCGACGATATGCGAGCGGCCTATAAAGAGCAAATACGGGCGCTGGTCGATGCAGGTGTCGACGCCCTGCTGATAGAAACCGTTTACGATACGCTGAACGCTAAAGCCGCCATTTTCGCCGCGCAGGAAGTTGCTGAAGAAACCGTACGCCGTACGCCGCTGATGCTCTCCGTCACCATTTCCGATAAGGGCGGACGGATGCTGGCGGGACAAACCTTGACGGCTTTCTTAGCTTCCGTGCAACATGCGGATATTCTCTCCGTCGGCTTAAATTGCTCGTTCGGAGCGTCCGACATGAAGCCGTTCCTAAAAGCATTGGGAGACGTTGCTCCCTACTACATCAGCGCTTATCCGAATGCCGGTTTGCCCAACCGTTTCGGAGAATACGACGAAACGCCTGCCGATATGGCACGGCAAATCAAAGAGTATATCGATGAAGGTTTAGTCAACATCGTCGGTGGCTGTTGCGGAACAACTCCCGCACACATTGCTACTTACGAAGCCATTGTACGCGGGGCAAAACCACATCTTCCTCCCTCCTCTCCCACTTGTTTATGGCTTTCCGGCTTGGAATTACTGGAAGTTAAACCGGAAAACAATTTTCTGAATATCGGCGAACGTTGTAATGTGGCCGGTTCAAGGAAATTTTTACGCCTCATTAAAGAACAGCAATACGACGAAGCCCTCTCTATTGCCCGCAAACAGGTAGAAGACGGTGCGCAAGTCATCGACATCAACATGGACGACGGGATGTTGAACGCCAAGGAAGAAATGACCGTTTTCCTGAATCTGATTGCTTCCGACCCCGACATTGCCCGCGTGCCGCTGATGATTGACAGTTCCAAATGGGAAGTCATCGAAGCCGGTTTGAAATGCGTGCAGGGGAAAAGCATTGTCAACTCCATTAGCCTGAAAGAAGGCGAAGAGAAATTCCTCCATTATGCCCGCCTGATTCACCGTTACGGCGCCGCTGCAATCGTCATGGCTTTCGATGAAGTCGGTCAGGCAGATACCTGCGAGCGGCGGATAGAAATTTGTTCCCGCGCTTACCGTTTGCTGACGGAGCAAATCGGGTTTAATCCTCAGGACATTATATTTGACCCCAATGTATTGGCCATTGCTACGGGAATGGAAGAACATTATAATTATGCCAACGATTTCATCCGCGCTACGGAATGGATCAAGCGGAATCTTCCGGGAGCAAGAGTCAGCGGCGGCGTAAGCAACCTTTCTTTTTCGTTTCGCGGCAACAATTACATCCGGGAGGCGATACATTCCGTATTCCTGTACCACGCCATTCAAAAAGGCATGGACATGGGAATTGTCAATCCGGCAGAGAGTATCATTTACGAAGATATCCCCGTCGATGTGAGAAATTTGGTCGAAGACGTCGTCCTGAATCGGAATCCAGAAGCAACCGATTTATTAATCCGTAAAGCGGAAGAATTAAGGGAAACCGCCCACGCATCCGGCTCTACGTCCGGCAGCGACGTACAGACTTGGAGAACTTATCCCTTACAGGAACGCCTGGAACACGCCTTAATTAAAGGCATCGGCGACTTTCTGGATGAAGATTTGTCCGAAGCCTTACAGGCATATCCTCGCGCTGTCGACATTATAGACCAGGTTTTGATGTCGGGAATGAATAAAGTCGGCGAATTGTTCGGCGAAGGAAAAATGTTTCTTCCTCAAGTTGTGAAAACAGCCCGGACGATGAAAAAGGCCGTTGCTATCCTGCAACCGGCTATTGAAGCGGAAAAACAGGCAGGCGATGCTTCTTCTGCCGGAAAGATGCTGATAGCTACAGTAAAAGGAGATGTCCATGACATCGGAAAAAACATTGTTGCCGTCATAATGGCCTGTAATAATTACTCGGTCGTCGACTTGGGCGTGATGACGCCGGTAGAGGAAATCATTCGTCAGGCGCAGGAAACCCGGCCGGACATTATCGGTCTGAGCGGCTTGATTACGCCGTCTTTGGAAGAAATGTGCCATGTAGCCGAAGCCCTGGAGAAAGCAGGCATGAATGTTCCTTTGTTTATTGGCGGGGCAACGACCTCCAAACTGCATACAGCCGTCAAGATAGCGCCTGCGTATTCTCATCCGGTGATATACGTGAAAGATGCGTCTCAAAGCGCCATCATCGCCTCGAAGATACTGCATCCGGATACAAGAGAAAGTTTTGCGGCGGAAATCAGGGATGAATATGATGTTTTACGGAATAACTTCGGTAGTAAAAAGGAAACAATCCTCCCCTTGTCTGTTGCCCGAAAAAATCGTCCGTTAATTGATTGGGAACTGGAAAAAGATTATCTTCCAAAGCGATTGGGAACGCAGGTACTTGAATTTGATTCTCTTTCGGAGATTATCCCGTTTATCAACTGGAATTATTTTTTTGTTACCTGGAAACTCGCGGGGAAATACGGAAATATTACCCATGTAGATACCTGTGAGTCGTGCCATGCGCAATGGCTGGCTTCTTTCCCCGAAAATGAAAGAAATAAAGCGGCAGAAGCGATGAATTTGTATAAAGATGCGAAAAAGATGCTGGATGAACTGGCGGATCACTCCGAAGGTTTGATTCGGGCAATTGTCGGTTTCTTTGCCGCAAACAGTGATGACGAACTCATCCTGCTGGACAACGGTGCACGCTTGCCGATGCTTCGCCAGCAGACGGAAAAAGAAGATGGAACTTACAAGTCATTGTCCGATTATATCCGTCCAAAATCATCCGGAAAGGAAGACTACATAGGCGCTTTTGCGGTTACGGCGGGACATGGCATGGAGAAATGGCTGGAAAAATATCAATCCGAAGGCAACGACTATCATGTTATTTTGCTGAAAAGTTTGTGCGATCGCTTGGCAGAAGCCGCGTCCGAGTATTTGCATTACAAAGTACGTACAGACTATTGGGGCTACGCTCCCGACGAAAAGCTGGATATGAAAGAAATCTTCAGGACGCATTATCAAGGGATTCGTCCGGCAGTCGGTTATCCGTCTATTCCGGATCAGTCGATTAATTTCGAATTGGATAAATTATTGAATATGAGCAGAATCGGAATTACGCTTACAGAACATGGCGCCATGTATCCGACAGCATCGGTCAGCGGTTTTTATTTTGCACGGCCTCAGGCTGCTTATTTTGCCGTTGGCAGTATTTCGGAAGAACAATTGCTGCGTTATGCTTCGTTGCGGGGAATTTCGATAGATGAAGTAAGGAAATATTTGTCGCTTTCGTGAACTGAACGGTTATTGTGAAGAAAATTTATATCATCATCAATCCTGTTGCCGGGACAAATTCAAAAGAACAGATTCCAACACTGTTGAATCAGCATTTTTCATCGAATCTGTTTGAAAAACATGTGTTCCATACCAAACATCAAGGCCATGCTTTCGAACTGGCAAGCAAAGCAGTAGCATGTCAGGCCGATTATGTAGTTGCTGTAGGAGGTGATGGAACAGTCAATGAAGTTGCGAAAGCCTTAGTTCATTCGCCGGCAGCTTTGGGAATTATACCGATGGGATCCGGCAATGGACTGGCAAGAGATTTACTGATTCCCCTGGACATTCGCAAAGCGTTGGAAGTTATTGCCGACGAAAATGTTACATCCATTGATTACTGTAAAGCCAATGAATATATCTTTTTCTGTACTTGTGGCGTCGGTTTTGATGCTTTAGTCAGCGAACATTTTGCAGAAGAAAAGCACAGAGGCGCCCTCACCTATGTAAGAAGCGTTATTACCGAATACTTGAAATTTCGCCCGGAAACCTATCATATCACCTTTGAAGACGGTGTATTGGAAAAAGATGCTTTTTTGGTGACATGCGCCAATGCTTCCCAATATGGAAATAATGCCTTTATCGCACCTCAGGCCGATATAAATGACGGTTTAATGGATATTGCCATCCTTTCTCCGATAACGCCCCTGGATGTTGCGCCGTTAATTCTCCAATTATTCACCAAACAAATTACAAAAAACAACAAAATTCATCATTACCGTTCAGGAAAAATCACTTTAAAAAGAAAAAATTCCGGCGTAATGCACGTTGACGGAGAACCAATACACATGGGAACAACCATTTCGATAGAAGCCTTTCGGAAAGGATTGCAAGTACTGACTCCCCGCCATCCCATGCCACAAGTGTATGACGTCCCTTCTTTTTTCAATTACATCACCCGGTGGTGGGAAGAGAATGTTCCATTTTGAAAATTTTGATAACAGAGATGAAACATTTTTTAGATAATTTACGAATGGGAAATGTTTTTTTTATACATATAATGTGTAACTTTGCCAGCTCTGAATAACAAATTGTCATTTTAACTAAAGAATTATGAGACAAATAGCATTTTTTATGTTGTCGTTTGTGCTGAGCACGCCGATGATTTTTGCACAAGAGGGTGCACAGATTACTGTGGACGAGAAGGTTCATGATTTTGGAAAAATTTTGGAAGAAGCAGAGAATGCTTCTCATGAGTTTATTGTCAAAAATACGGGAAATACACCGTTGGTAATCAACCGGGTTTCAACATCGTGTGGATGCACAACTCCTGACTGGACGAGATCCCCGATTACTCCGGGCGCAACGGGTGTAATAAAAGCTACTTACGCGGCTAAAGGTCGTCCGGGACTGTTTATCAAAAAAATTCAGGTATATACCAATGTCAAAGACGAAAGTGTATACGAATTGACCATCAAGGGCGACGTAATTCCTAAAGGACAGTCTCCGGATGCGGCATATCCTGTGAAAATGGGCGACTTATACCTGAAAAATAACTCTATTTTATTCAGTAAACAAAAAGGCACGGGAATACCGGTATCTCTTTTTGCAACTACGCAGGATGTTGAGATCTATAATGAAGGAAATGCACCGCTTACATTAAGTTTTACCGACGTTCCCAAACATCTAACAGTCAGTTCTTCTCCGGCAATTATTCCGGCAAAAAAAACCGGTAAAATTATCATTACCTGTGATCCCGAAAAAGTTAAAAAGAACAAAAAAACTGAGAATAAAATTCGGGTCGTTGTTAATGGAGAGAAAAATAAAAATTATCAGATAAATGTTTCCACCATTACGGGTGAGTAATTTTTATCGTAAAATCCATACATGCAGCATCCTGAAAATAATCCGGATTATATAGGATTATCCGTCAACAAAGGAATCAGCCAGCCGCCTTCCGTCAATCCATATTTGGCCGCACGGAAACGGCAACGAAAAACGTATACTCCAGCGGAATATGTGGAGGGAATTGTCAAGGGAGATATAACTATTCTCAGTCAGGCAGTTACGCTGGTAGAGAGTTCAAAATCCGAACATCAGCAAATCGCGCAGGAAGTCATAGAAAAATGTCTTCCGTATGCGGGACATTCCGAAAGAATCGGTATCACAGGCGTTCCCGGAGCCGGGAAAAGTACTTCGATCGATGCTTTCGGAATGTATTTAATCAGGGAAAGACAGAAAAAACTGGCTGTTCTGGCTGTCGATCCGAGCAGTGAACGCTCGAAAGGAAGTATACTGGGAGATAAGACGCGGATGGAACAATTGTCTAAAGAAAAAGATGCCTTTATCCGTCCTTCCGCCTCCGCAGGTTCGCTGGGAGGCGTTGCCCGTAAAACGAGGGAA
Source organism: Dysgonamonadaceae bacterium (assembly GCA_031263685.1). GTDB lineage: Bacteria > Bacteroidota > Bacteroidia > Bacteroidales > Azobacteroidaceae > JAISFI01. Next base: position 14,337 of record JAISFI010000285.1, read on the forward strand.
TCCATTGCTTTGTGTGAAGCAGCCGGTTTTAATACCATTTTTGTGGAAACCGTCGGCGTAGGGCAATCGGAAACTGCCGTACATTCGATGGTCGATTTTTTTCTCCTCATCCAACTGGCCGGTACCGGCGACGAATTGCAGGGAATCAAAAGAGGCATCATGGAAATGGCCGATGGGATCATCATCAACAAAGCCGACGGTGATAACATTAAACCTGCCGAACTCGCTTCCGCTCAATTCAGCAATGCACTTCATCTTTTTCCTCCACACGAATCCGGTTGGACGCCTTCTGTACTGACCTATTCTGGATTCTACGAAACCGGCATCAAAGCTATCTGGGACATGGTGTACGAATACATGGCTTTCACCCAAAACAACGGATTTTTCCAGCACAAAAGAAACGAGCAAGCCAAATACTGGATGTATGAAAGCATTAACGAACAATTGAAATCCAATTTTTACCAAGATCCGTTAATTGCCAACTTGCTGATAGAAAAAGAACAGGATATATTATCCGGCAAAATCAGCTCCTTTATTGCAGCTAAACAGGCGCTTGAAATGTATTTTGAGGGAATGTATTTAAGGATTAAACCGCGCGAAGTATAAACTCAAAACAGGTTCAAT
>JAISFI010000030.1 GCA_031263685.1 Dysgonamonadaceae bacterium
ATGTACTACGCCCTGCAATACCTGGGCATTCCGTCGCGAATCGTCATCTTCGAAAACGAAAATCACGAACTCTCGCGCTCCGGAAAACCGCAAAACCGCATCAAGCGGCTGGAAGAAATAAAGGGGTGGTTCGACAAATATTTAAAGGATAAACAATAAAAAACAGATTGAATCATGACGAAAGTAAAGTGTTTTTTGTATATGATACTCATTTTCTTTCCGTTTTCCGGCTTTGCACAGGAAAACGAAGTGAAAATAAACGGGAAAATCCTGGATGAGAAAACACAGGAAACCGTAATTGGAGCCAGCATTTCGCTTGCAGGTTCCAGAGGCGCAGGGACAGTCAGCGACGCAGACGGAAACTTTTCCATTAACGTCCAATCGCTTCCGGTCACTCTTTCCATTGACTATTTGGGTTACAAAAGGCAGGAAGTCGATATTTACGAATCCGCAGAGCCGGTGATTGTACAGCTCCGTGAGAATATAAACTTCCTGAATGAAATAGTTGTAATTGGATACGGAACACAGAACAGAAGGGAATTTACCGGTTCGATAGCAGCGATTAAAGGTGATAATATCAAGGATTTGCCGGTTCAGAGTTTTGAACAGGCATTGCAGGGGAAGGCCTCCGGGGTAAGCATTTCATTGCCTACCGGCGTTTTGAATGCGCCCCCGGTCATCAGGATTCGCGGCATAAACTCCATTTCACTGAGTTCCTATCCCCTTGTAATTGTGGACGGGATACCCGTCACCACCGGTGATATATCCACCTCTCATGCGGCCAACAATCCGTTGAGCGATATAAATCCGGCGGATATTGAATCGGTTGATATTCTCAAAGATGCCGCGTCAACGGCCATTTACGGTTCGAGGGCGTCAGCCGGAGTGATTCTGCTAACCACCAAACAGGGGAAGCAGGGCAAAGCGGTTACTGCTTATGACGGCTGGGTAGGTGTCACCAATGCGGTGAGGGTGCCAAAAGTATTGGATGCACAGCAATATACCGACATCAAGAACGAGGCGATTGCAAACCGGAATGAAATCGCCGGACGCAGTGACCCGGACGCCTATTTCTTTTCCTACAATCCCGACGGCTCTGTCGTGGATACCCGATGGCGTGATTATATTTACCGGACGGCGGTTTCGCACAATCATGCGGCAAGCGTTTCCGGAGGAACGGAAAAAACCAACTATTACTTCTCTGCCAACTATTCCAACCAGGAAGGTTTTCTGGTGGGAAATGATTATGAGCGCAAGAGCATACGTTTTAATGTAAATAATGAGGTTACCCGATGGCTTAAAATCACCGGCAGCGGCGCCTTCAATATAAGTTCCAACCAGTCTTTCGATTCCGGAAGTTTGCCCGGCGAGTCCATGACTACAACAGGCGCAACCCGCCTGGCGCTGGTTTTGCCGCCCAACGTGCCTGCATACAATCCGGACGGAAGCTTTAACGTCAATCCGGCAAGCAACGGAACGCTCGGCAAAGGTAACAATACGGCGAACATACCGCTCTACAACCCGGTTTCGCTGTTTGCCCTGACTACCAACAATTCCGAAAACAGTCATTTCAACGGCAATATCGCCCTGGCGCTTAAGCCATGGAAGCAGCTTGAAATCAAAACGCTCTACGCGATTGACCGCCTGGAACGGGAAGATAATATATATGGCAGTCCCAGTCTTGGTTCCGATTCTTACAGTTCCAACGGTTCCGCAACAAACATTTCCGATTTGTACCAGCATGAAGCATGGACAAATACCGTCCATTTCGATAACCGTTTCGCTTCGAAACATCACCTGTCCGTACTTCTCGGCTCCGATTTTCAGAAAACGCGGCGCTCTTCGTGGGGTGCAAGGGCAACGCAGGCTTCGGACGATTTTTTCAAATACTATCAGGGAGGCTGGGGAAATATTGCAGCAACGGGCAACAGTTTGGGAGAACGAATCTTTGCTTCGCTTTTTACACGGTTAAGTTATGATTTCAATGACCGGTATTTTATCACCGGGAATTTCCGCAGGGATGGCAATTCGGCCCTGGCTGTCGGGAAAAAATACGGTGATTTCGGAGGTGTTTCGGCAGGATGGCTGTTATCGGAAGAAGCGTTCTTTAAAACGTCCTTATTGGCAACGGTTCTTGAAAATGTCAAATGGTCGGCCAGCTGGGGACGGGTAGGAAACGGAAATCTGTCGAACGATTACAGTTCGTACGATTTGTATTCAGCCTCCCTCTACGGCAATGCGGCAACCTGGTCTATCACACAGCAGGGAAATTCCGGATTGAGTTGGGAAACCGGCGACCAGACCAATATCGGATTAAGTTTTAGCGCACTCAAAAACAGGCTGAACATCGAAACAGCCTGGTTCAACAACAATGTGAACGGTTTGATTCTGAGTTCGCCGCAGTCGCCGTCAAAAGGGATTCCGAACAGTACAATCCTCTCCAATATCGGTTCACTTTACAATCGCGGTTTTGAAATGTCTGTCGGCGCCGGTATTATTGAATCAAAGAACGTATCGTGGAATGTGTCTTTCAACTTCACGGCCATTTCCAACAAGGTAACCGCCCTTGCTGAAGGCAACGAAGACATTATCGGTTCTACCGGCAGCGGGAACACCAATATTACGCGCGTTGGCGAACCGGCAGGCAGTCTTTACGGACTGAAAAGTCTTTACGTAAATCCCGAAAACGGACGGCGCGTGTTTCTCAACGCTGCCGGTGAAGAAGTGCAGTATGACGGCATCAGTGCATGGTCGTACCTCGACGGTCGCCCGGCTATCGCGCTGACAGGCACTGACTACTATGTGCTTGGCAGTGCGTTACCCAAATGGTATGGCGGACTGAACAGCAACCTGCGCTACAGGAAGTTTGATTTCGGATTGCAGTTCACTTACGCAGGCGGGCATTATGTAATGAACCGTACCCGCTCTACGCTGACCGACCAGATATTTTTCAACAATTCAACGGAAATACTCGACCGGTGGACAACACCCGGACAGAAAACCAATGTGCCGCGAGTTGTAAACGGCGACCGGATTTCTTTCGGCGGTTCGTTGCCTATCTCGGAACATGTGGAAAAAGGCGATTTCCTTCGCTTACAGAACGTCCAGCTTGCATACAATTTTCCTTCCCGCATGCTTGCGTCCACAGGATTGAGTGCAGTCAGAATATACGGACAGGTAAACAATGCCTTGCTGTTTACGGGATATACCGGCATAGACCCCGAAGTTTCGGCCAACGGCAATTCCAATACCACACCCGGTGTAGAATATAATACGGCAGGACTTGGCCGTACTTTTATACTCGGAATCAACATTAAATTTTAAACATAAAAAGATGAAAACAAATTTATTCAAAATGCATATTTTGAGATTTCTGGCAGGCAGTGTATGGCTTTTCGTATGCTCTTCCTGTGACGATTTGCTGAATACAACGTCTCAGACATCCATCAGTTCGGCAAGTGTATTCGAAACCCCGGAGCGGATTGAAGCGCTGGTTAACGGAGCTTATAAATCGCTCAAAAGTTCCGATTTGTACAGTGGGCGGCTCCTGCACTGTAACGACTTGCGGGGAGAAGAATTTATCTGCCTGACCGAAAATTCACTGGGCGGCGGCTACGCCTGGCAGCAAAACCTGTCGAGTACAACGGGCGAAGTAAACAGCATCTGGAGCCAGGCATACCGGGTTATCAATGATGCAAACATTTTGATTGCGGGAGTATCTTCCGCCGGGGACGTTATTCCGGAAGAACTCAAAAAAAATCATATCGGCGAAGCGCGTTTCCTGCGGGCCTTGGCCTATTTTACGCTGGTTACTACCTATGCCCGACCTTATATTGACGGCAACGGCAATAACAAAGGGGTACCTCTCCGTCTGCAGCCGGAATCAACGCCGGACAACAATGACCTGGCACGAAGTGATGTGAAAGTTATTTATGACTGGATAATAAACGACCTGGATACAGCCGAACTCTACCTGCCGGAACAGTATGCAACCGCCCTGCTGAATACTGTGCGAGCGCATAAAAATACGGCTGTTGCCCTGAAAACAAGGGTTTATCTGAGTAAGCACGATTTTGAAAAAGTCAGGGAAGAAGCGAAAAAGATAGTTGTTCAGGAACAGGCTCCTTTTTCATCGACCACGGGGGTACAGCATCAATTACAAAGTGATATTGCGACCGTCTTTTCTTCGGATTACACGACGACCGAATCCATTTTCTCCATGCCGATGTCGGCCAGTGACCCGCCTTCCGGTTCGGCATTGGCTACCGTTTACAGCAGCGCCCCGAACTATGCCCTGAATCACACGGCGCCGGGTATTCTGACTGTTCCGGAATGGAAAGAATCGGACGCCCGACGTGCATTTGTTCGCCAAAGCGCTGATTTGTATTACCTCACCAAATTCTCGAAAGTCAGTCCGGCAATTGACTACATACCGGTAATCCGTTATGCGGAAGTACTGCTCAACTATGCGGAGGCCGAAGCACGCGGAGGAAGCCTTGATAAAGCGGTCGCCTTGCTCGGAGCAGTACGGCATCGCTCTGATGCCGGCTATGTTTTTCCCGCCGGAAGCCTGACTGCAGACGAAATCCTCCATACAATACGCATTGAACGGCGTATCGAACTGCTTGGCGAAGGCTTCCGGGCAACCGACATCCTGCGCGATTTGCTGACGTTTCCCGATAAACCCTCCCGCAGCAGTTACACTTCGCGCGAAGTGGGTCCCGATGATGAAGGATATGTCTTTCCATTGCCCAACAGCGAAATCCTGACGAATAAGCTTTTGTTGAAATGAATAAATTTTATCGAATATGAAAATCAAAAATATCATTACAGTCTTTATTTCCGTCATTCTTGTAACCGGATGCGGAAAAAATCCCGACAGGCTGAACTTGTCGGGTATCGTAAAAAATGCATCTTCGGGTGTTATTTATTTGCAGCGCTATGAAAACAAATCATTTTTCACGATTGATTCAGCGCAGATTAGCGATGGGAAATTTCAATTTACAACCGAAGTGAAATTGCCTGAAATTTACGGTCTGTCAATTGACGATTCGGGAAACCCGTTCCATTCGTTTATTGTTTTTCTGGACAGTAATCCCATTACTGTGGAACTGGATACCGCCAACGAATTTAGAAACACGGTGGTTACCGGCTCTGTTGAACAGGACTTACTGACAGACTTTACAAAAAAATACCGGACGCCCATCCATGATATTCTGAAAGAACATCCGAAGTCGCTTGCCGCGCTATATACGTTTTACAGGTATTATTCCTACCGGCTTTCGCCCGAAGAAATCAGAGCGAACTTACAACTGGTCGATTCTTCTTTTATTCATTCCGAATATGTGAAAGTTCTCGAAGAATTGGCCAACAACCTCGAAAAGGTCTCGGTGGGGAGTAAAGCTCCCGATTTCCAGGCTAAAACCGTCGAGGGAAATACCGTAAAACTGTCTGATTATCTGGGACGCGGTTACGTTTTAATTGATTTCTGGGCGTCGTGGTGTGCACCCTGCCGCAAAGAAAGTCCCGAATTAAAAGAGGTTTATAAAAAATACAAAGAGAGAGGACTTGAAGTGATAGGCGTTTCCCTTGACCACAAAACCGAACACTGGATTGGAGCCATCAAGCAGGATGATTTACCGTGGATTCAGCTGGTAGATTATGATGCATGGGCAGGCGAAGGCGTAAAAACCTACGGTGTGCGTCTGATTCCATACAAATTCCTGATTGATAGAGAAGGTGTGATTGTTGCTAAAAACCTGCGCGGCGCGGATTTGGATGAAGTAATAAAGGCATTTCTTAATTGATAAAAATAAATTTACGTATGAAAAGAGCAGTAACAGTTTTCATTTTTATTTTGGCGGTTTTGCCTTTCGCTCAGGCGCAGAAGAAAAGCAAAAAGAATCCGCTCGGCAATGCGGCCATTGCCTATCTTGACCGCTCGTTCGGCCTTTACGACCGCTTGCAGAAACAAATCTGGAGCCACCCCGAACTCGGCTTCCTTGAAACGCTGAGTTCGACGGAACATCAGCAATACCTTCTCAAAAACGGCTTTACCGTCGAGGCAGGTGTTGCCGGAATGCCCACGGCCTACGTCGCCACTTACGGACAGGGCGCGCCGGTCATCGGAATCCTTGCCGAGTTTGACGCGCTT
>JAISFI010000084.1 GCA_031263685.1 Dysgonamonadaceae bacterium
ATTGTAAATGCCAATGCAAATTACAATTTCACAGGCATCTGGACAGATACCTCCGAAGACTGGCAGACGATTACCGCCCGCTTCGATTCGATTCCTGCCGGAACCATGCAATGCGTACAGTTTCAATTATATAAAGAGAGCTGGAATCCTGTTGCAGGTTTGGAGATTTATATTGACGATATAGAATTAATCAAAAATGCAGGTACCAACCAGAGCGAAGTATTGAACATGATAAAGGTCAATGACGCAGACATCGAATTTTTTGAACAGGATACCTTAAATTACGTTTACAATCTGCCGTACACACATGATCCGGCAAATATTCCAACTGTCGACTATACGCCGGGCATCGACGGCCAAAACGTAACACTAACTCCTGCCGTCAATCTTTCCGGAAGCGAAGCCGAACGAACGGCAAGCCTGTCCATCATGCAGGATCAGGCAGTTGTAACTCAATACAAAATATTGTTTAACATTCTTCCTCCGCTGGACATTTACATCTGCCTCGGACAGTCCAACATGAGTGGATACGGCGAAATCACCGAAACCGATAAAGGCGTCATTGCCAACACTTACCTGCTCACGCCCAGTGAGAAATTTGAAGCCGCCACCAACCCGCTCAACCGGTATTCCACCATCAGCAATGGAACATACGCCCGTATCAGTCCTGCTTACGGCTTTGCGCAGGCGCTTGCCGGAAAAACAGAAAACCCTCTCGGACTGCTGGTCAATGCCCGCAACGGATCCAGCATCGCCGACTGGGGCAAAGCCAATGCCAACAATACCAATCTGTATGCCAATACGCTGAACAGAGCCATTGCCGCCCGCGATTGGGGAATCATCAAAGGAATCATCTGGCATCAGGGCGAAAGCGATTCCTGGCAAGCATCGGCATATATGAACCTGCTGAAAACATGGGTAAATAATTTCAGAAATGATATGGGAGATACAAACAGCGAAATTTATTTCGTGGCCGGAGAATTGGCATACTGGAGGCAGAACGGAACAGGCTCTACCGATTTCAACAATGTGATACATGACATTGCTTCCAATATCCCCAACTCCGACTGGGTATCGGCCGCCGGACTTACTCCCTATCTGGATGAGACGGATCCTCATTTCAGCCGGGAAAGCGCCATCACGCTTGGCGAACGCTATGCCGAAAAAATAATTGGCAAGTTTTACGGTACTCCGACTGCCCTCGACGACATCTCCGCCAACGACATCTCCATCTCCGCCTACACGCTCACAGGCCGCTTACTGACCATCCTCGATGCAAATGTTTCCCGTATCTGCATCTACGACATTTATGGACGAAACATTCTTACGCAATCCCTGCAAAAGCAAACCACCTGCACCTTACCGGCGCAGGGTTGGTACATTCTTTCGCAGGAATATCAGGACAAAAAACAGATATGCAAAATATATGTAAGATAAATCGGCGGGATTGATTCTCAATAATTTTCCACCCCATCCGCATAAAAAATCCCCAACCGCACGAAACGGTTGGGGATTTTTGCAGATTTGATTCATGCAACAGACACAAAAATATTTCGAAGCTTCGCCGATATATACCCTACATTAAAACGTTCAAGCTACCCAGATCGCATCCGTTCCGAATTCCATTGCAACAAAGCCATTATTAACTGTTAATTATTAATTGTTAATTGTTAATTATTAATTCCCCCCAATGATACTCCCTCAGCCCCTCCATCGGCGTCTGCACCACCTCCTTTATTTCCATCCCCAACGCTTCCGCCACGCGGTAAAGTTGACGCTGGAAAACGTACGCAACACTCCCCGTAAAATAGAGAGGAAGCATTTTAGCCTGTTGATATTGCAACACATTCCGGACGAAAAACTCCCGAAAACTGTGCTCCACCAATTGTTCCAGTTCCGGCACGGCGATATGGGCGGCAATAAAATGAGTGAAACTCGCCAAAAACCTGTTCGGAAAAGGTTGCCGGTAAATACGTTCCAATATATCTTCGGCAGATAATTTACAACTGGAAAAAAACGCGTCCCGTATCGTTTCCGGCAGTTGCTTCTTGAGCACATCGGACAATAATTTCTTACCCAAAGCATCACCGCCGCCTTCATTTCCCAGCACATAACCCAGCGGAGATACATTTTCCACAATGTCAATTCCGTCATAATAACAGGAATTGGAGCCGGTACCCAGAATACAAGCAATACCGGGTTTGTCCCGGCACATGGCGCGGGCTGTTCCCAGTAAATCGCTATTGATTTCCATCCGTTCTACTCCGAAAAAATCGTGCAATGCCTCCCGTAAAACCGTCTTCCTGGCAGGAGTACATCCCGCGCCATAAAAGAAAACAGCAGTAATTCCGGTCTGCATCAACGTATATTCCGCTCGCAGCATAGAAATAATTTCCGGTACATCCAAGTAAAATGGATTAATGCCGCTCGTCCGGCATGTTACGGTCTCTCCACTTGGCAGGAGAAGGCTCCATATTGTTTTTGAAGAACCACTATCTGCTATTAAAATCATAACTTCACGAATAATTTCCAAAAATACAAAAATATTCTCTAACTTTGGAAGCAAATTTCACCGATTATTTTATGCTGATTGAAATGGAAGAGAAAATAACCTGTTTTTTACCCTACAATACACTGGCCTGCAATGCACAGAAAATCCTGTTGGAGACAATACAAAGACTACAGGATTCCGCTGTCATAAAAAATATTTTCGTCCTCAAATCCGGTGAAGCCGGTGAGACGGATGTCGATTTACCGGAAAACTGCAAGCTACTACTAACCGGCAAACTGCAACAGACGTCAACCTTACGGACAATTGCTTCCCATATCGACACCCCCTACACCCTGTTCTGCACACAGGCGCATCCCCTGCAACCGGGCGCTTATGCTTTGGAGCGCATGATAAATACAATGTCCGATACAAATGCCGGAATCTTATACGCCGACTGCTACAAGATCAGGAACGGCAAGCCGGAAGTGCATCCGCTGATTGATTATCAGGCAGGCAGCCTCCGGGACGATTTCGACTTCGGCTCTCTACTCCTTTATCAAACCGCAGCCCTGAAAGCCGCCATTAGTCGCATGGACATCGACTATCAAACCGCTGCCCTGTACGACTTGCGGCTGAAAATATCTCAAACCCATCGCCTCTTCCATCTACCCGAACGGCTATATACGGAATTGGAACAGGATGCACGCGCCTCCGGCGAGAAAATGTTCGACTATGTTGATCCTAAAAACCGGCAGACGCAGATCGAAATGGAAGCTGTCTGTACCCGTCACCTCAAAGACATCGGCGCTTACTTGAAACCTGATTTTTCGCCGGTTGTATTTTCTACCAACAGTTTTCCGGTCGAGGCAACAGTCGTCATTCCCGTCCGCAACCGCGAAAAAACAATCACAGATGCGGTACGTTCCGTACTGACGCAGCAAACAAATTTTTCTTTCAACCTGATTGTGGTCGACAACCATTCTACCGATGCAACGACAGAGATACTGCAAAACTGTGCCGCGAAAGACCGTCGCCTCCTCCACGTCATTCCCCTGCGTAACGACCTGGGTATTGGGGGGTGCTGGAATGAAGCGATCATGCACGAACAATGCGGTAAATTTGCCGTCCAGCTCGACAGCGACGATTTGTATATCAATCATCAAACGCTTCAAAAAATCATCGACGCTTTTTATGCACAGCACTGCGCAATGCTTGTCGGCGCCTACCAAATGGTCAATTTTAATTTGGAAGAAATCCCTCCGGGAATCATTGACCACCGGGAATGGACAACCGAAAACGGAAGAAACAATGCACTGCGCATCAACGGATTCGGTGCGCCGAGGGCTTTCTATACACCCATTATCCGACAAATCAAATTCCCCAATACCAGTTACGGAGAAGATTATGCCGTCGGCTTGGCTATTTCCCGCACTTACCCCATTGGTCGACTTTACGAGCCGCTCTATCTCTGCCGTCGTTGGGAAGATAATACCGATGCTTCGTTAGACATCCGGCAAATCAACAACCATAATTTTTACAAAGACAGTATACGAACAATCGAATTACTGGCAAGATTGAATCGCAGCTTATGAATATACAGTCTCAAATCATCGCTTTGATACGTGCACAATGTACCGATTGGCGTTTCGCTGCCGAGAGTTATGCTGCGCTTACCCATGTCATAACTCGTACCCTGGAGTTCGATGGATACCGATTCATATTGCAATGCAACCCTTCGCGTATTCGTTCATCGGCAGCCAATGTTGATAAGCAAGCCATCAAAGAGCGGCCTTGTTTCTTGTGTCACCGGCCTGTCGAGCAAAAGCAAGTATCTTATCTGCCGAATTATCATATCCTGGTGAACCCTTTCCCCATATTTCCCCAACACCTGACTATCCCGGATATCAGACATGTCGATCAGCAAATCGGTGGAAGAATCGGAGACTTGCTGTCGCTGGCAAAAGATTTGAACTCGTTCGTCCTGCTGTACAACGGTCCGGCTGCCGGCGCCTCTGCGCCCGATCATTTCCATTTTCAGGCAGGCAACAAAGGGATGCTGCCTGTTGAAATGGAATATGAAGCTTACCGGCATCAAACGCCGTTGTACGAAGATGCTTCCGGCCGTATCCTGAGTATGGAAAACTATTTGCGAAAAACAATCCTCTTTCATAGCGCCAATAGCCGGTGGATGATGCAACAGGTGGAACGCTTACTCGGCATTTTGCAGACATTCCAACCCGAAGAGGACGATGCGAAGATTAATATTATCTGTTTTTACGACGCCAAAGGCTGGCACTTGTCAGTCTTTCCCAGGCAAGCGCATCGCCCTTCCCAATTCTATGAAACGGGCGATAAACAGATACTTTTCAGTCCCGGCGCCGTAGATTTCGGGGGATTACTGGTACTTCCCCGCGAAGAAGATTTTTATAAACTGACAAACGACGATGTTTCGGACATGTTTTCCCAATTGACACTGGCAGATGATACATGGTTTCGACTGAAAGCATCTATCCAGTCAACCAATCATCCATATAATTCGTAATCATTTCGCTATGAGCAAACCCCTTATCACTGTCGGCATTCTTTCTTCTCCCGTTATTCGTTTTCGTTTAAACGGAGTTTTTAACTGTGTAAATTTAAGAGAACCTGTTGAGGGGGACGGAGAAATATCTATACTTGGTAACAATCAACTATCGCTACAATTCCATCACACGCAAGCCGAAGTCGGTGATTCTTTTATCTTGGAGCCTGTTGATGAAACTTGCGATTTTGAACTTTTCGACGTAACCATCGGCCTCCGTTTTCATTGGGAAAGGAAGGAAAACCAGCGTTTCAAGGGCGCCTTAAAATTTATCGTAGAAGAAGAACAAGTAACTGCTGTCAATGTCTTACCCCTGGAAGATTATCTGCTAAGTGTCATCTCGTCCGAGATGAGCGCGACGTCTTCTCTCGAATTTTTGAAGACACATGCCGTCATTTCCCGCAGTTGGCTGCTGGCGCAGCAGGAAAAATGTAGCAAGCTGAAAAGCGTCGAAGATTACCGTAGTTTTCTGCCGGAAACCGATGGATACATCCGCTGGTACGACCGGGAAGCCCATGTGCATTACGATGTTTGCGCCGACGATCACTGTCAGCGTTATCAGGGCATCACAAAAATTTCTACCCACCACGTCCGGGAAGCCCTGAAACAAACGGAAGGCGAAGTCCTGACTTACAATCATGCCATTTGCGACGCCCGTTTTTCCAAATGCTGCGGCGGTATCACGGAAAGCTTCGAAAACGTCTGGGAACCGGTTGCTCATCCTTATCTTGCCAATATCATGGATGGAGACGCTATTTCTCCATTCCCGTTGCCTGACTTGACCAACGAACAGGAAGCCGAAAAATGGATTTCCACTACGCCCGATGTTTTTTGCAATACAAGTGACAAACGGATTCTCGAACAAGTCCTGAACGATTATGATCGGGAAACGCCGGATTTTTTCCGCTGGCAAACAACGTGGACGCAGCATGAAATTAAAGATTTGTTATTCCGCAAGACGGGTGTCGATTTTGGAGATATTATCGACCTTATCCCGGTAGAAAGAGGCCCTTCCGGTCGCCTGATACGCTTGAAAATAGTCGGCTCCAAACAGTCGCTGATTATCGGAAAGGAGTTGGAAATACGGAAAGTTCTGTCGGAGTCTCATTTATACAGCGCCGCTTTTATCGTTGAAAAAACACTTGCCGAAAGTGGTCTGCCGGAAAAATTCATCCTGAAAGGCGCCGGTTGGGGACATGGTGTCGGACTTTGTCAAATCGGAGCGGCAGTGATGGGAAATCAGGGATATTCGTATCGCGAGATATTGCAGCATTATTTTCCGGGGGCAAAGATTGAGAGAATTAATAATTGATAATTAATAATTAATAATTGGGGGGAGAAGAGGTGGAGAAAATTAAAATTAAAATAGAGAAAGAGGAAGAGAAGCGTGTTTCTCCCTGGTCGTGGGTGCCTTCGCTGTATCTGGCGGAAGGATTGCCGTATGTGATTATTACGGTGGTTTCTGTTACGATGTACAAACGTATGGGGATTTCTAATGCAGATATTGCGCTTTACACCGGCTGGCTGTATTTACCGTGGGTGATTAAGCCCTGCTGGAGTCCGCTGGTCGAGATATTGAAGGCTAAACGTTTATGGATAGTGCTTACGCAACTGTTTATCGGGGCAGGACTGGCAGGAATTGCGTTGACGATTCCGTTGAGTTTCTTCTTTCGAGCAACGCTGGCTTTCTTCTGGCTACTGGCATTCGCTTCTGCTACGCACGATATTGCTGCCGATGGTTTCTATCTACTGGGGCTGAATGATAAACAACAGGCAATGTTCGTGGGAATCCGCAGTACTTGCTACAAAATTGCGACTATTATGGGACAGGGTCTGCTTGTCATGCTGGCCGGTTATCTCGAAACTTCCGGTATCGGACTTTCTGTTGCCTGGTCGATTACTTTTTTTATTTCGGCGGGCACGTTCATTCTTTTGGCGTGCTACCACCACAGGATGCTTCCTCAACCGCTGGCGGACGAATCGCATAGTCCTCAAACGTTTCGGGCGGTCGTCAGGGAGTTTTCATCTGCCTTTCACTCTTTTTTCAAGAAGCCACAGATTTTGACTGCCCTGTTTTTTATGCTGACATTCCGTTTCTCCGAAGCGCAATTACTCAAACTGATTTCTCCTTTTCTCCTGGATTCCAAGGCCAGCGGAGGTTTAGGTCTGACAACTGCGGAGGTAGGTTTTGCTTATGGAACGATTGGCATCATCGGCCTTGTCGTTGGCGGCATTATCGGTGGCATCTCCGCTTCCAAAGGAGGTTTGAAGAGATGGTTATGGCCGATGACGCTCAGTATGCTGCTCACTTCCGCCACTTTCCTCTACCTGAGCTTTTCGCAGACAGACAATCGACTGCTGATTCATTTTTGCATCGTTATCGAGCAATTTGGCTACGGATTCGGATTTACCGCTTATGTCCTCTATCTGATGCATTTTTCCAAAGGAGAACGGCAAACCGCACACTACGCTATCTGTACCGGATTCATGGCGCTGGGCATGATGATCCCCGGCATGTTTGCCGGTTGGTTGCAAGAACTGCTGGGATACAAACATTTCTTTATCTGGGTGATGCTGTCCGGTATAGTCCCGCTGGTTGCTACGGCGTTGTTGAAAATCAGGACGGACGAGTAATCTTATTCCGGTCATAAACCTTCCGGGAAACAAAAATATACATGATGACGGAACAAAAAGCCAAGCCGGCAGACACCAGATAGATATACGCCATCGGATGCGATCCGGCCAGAAATCCACCTAACAACATGCCTATCCCTAACCCCAAGTCGAATGCAGTAAGATAAGTAGAGTTGGCCGTACCTCGCCGGTCATTTGCCGCCATGTTGATAAAAGATGTTTGAAACGATGGCAGCATCATCCCGTAGCCGATTCCTACAAAGAACGCGGAAATGCAAAAAGCCGTGATTGTATGAAGGGATGCGAAACACAGAAAAGAAACCGTTATAAGACTCAGTGCAAGAATAGAGATGACGTGAATATGCCCACGATCTACAAACCGACCGGAGATGACCCTGGAAATAATCAAACCCGCAGCCAAAAAAAGAAAAAATATTCCTGCATTGGGAATCTGAATCTGATTGCCATAAAGAACACCGAAAGAAACCAACATCCCCCAACCTGTTGTTACCAATATTTGATTCAAAAAGAGGGGAATACCTTTAATCAGAATAAACCGGTCGACCGAGAGTGGCGGTTTATTTTTTTGTTTTTCCTTCACCGGTGTCTTGATCAGGGAAGCCGCGATTAAGGCAAGCGTTCCCATTGCGATAGAACAGAAAATCAACAAGTGAAATCCTCCCGAACGTTCATAGATATACATGGCGATAAAAGGGGCTATTGCCATCGCCAAATTCATGTTCATGCCAAAATAACCGACTCCTTCTGCCCGGCGGGTAGAAGGAATAATGTCTATCGCCACCGTATTGGAAGAGACGGTAGACATTCCCCACGATAATCCGTGAAAAAACCTGACCAACATCAGCAAGGCAACTGCTTCCGCCCAAAGATAACCGAAAAACGTGGCTACAAACAACGCTAAAGCCAATAAAAAAACCTTTTTCCGGTCAAAAACGTCAACGATATAACCGGAAAAAGGCCGTATCATCAACATCGCCAGCGTATAGGAAGAAAGGACGATACCTACTTTGGAGGTGTGGATATTCAACGTTTGCGTTAAATAAATCGGGATGGTTGGCATTAACAAATGAAATGAAGATGCCATCAAAAAATTGGCAATACACGCTTGAATAAAATTTTTATTCCATAGTTTTTCTTTCATAAAGCAATTCTCTTCTTCTAATTTCAAAATCAAAAACGAAGGTAAAATTAAAAACGAAGACAAAATCCAATGTCTTCGTTAACTTTCTTTACGTGAGCTGTACTGGACTCGAACCAGTGACCCCTACCCTGTCAAGGTAATGCTCTAAACCAACTGAGCTAACAGCTCTTTTTTCTCACGTCTTTTTTTTTCACGTCGCAAAGGTAAACATATTAAATGAAAAATGATGTAAGATGTGATGAATAATTCGTCTTAACGGATGAAAATAAAAAAGGCGTTCACAATAAGAGCGCCTTTTCTGCTTTTAACCTTTTCTGTTTTTAAGTGGTGAAATGTTTTATTTCACCGCCTCGGCAAGCTCAGCTCCCGGTTTAAATTTAGCAACTTTCTTGGCTGGAATTTTAATTGTCTGTTTTGTTTGGGGATTGACGCCTGTTCTTGCGCTCTTCGTTGTTACGGAGAAAGTCCCAAAGCCTACTAATACAATTTTACCTCCCTTTGTGAGTTCTTTCGACACTACCGTAATAAAAGCATCGACTGCTTTTTTTGTGTCAATTTTCGATAAACCTGCCTCTGCTGCAATCGCACTGATTAATTCTGATTTGTTCATAAAAAAAATTATTATATTAAACACTAAAATGATAAAGAAAAGTAAGAATCTACGTTTTCGACGCCAAATGTATAACATATAAAATTAATTGTCAAACATTTATGAACTTTTTTTTTGTTTTTTGAGAAAAAAGAGGTTTTTAGGACGAAGAACGTAGAGCTAAGAACTAAAAACGAAGCGTTAAAAACTACACTTCGCGCGGTCTAAGATTATGAGATAAGGCTGTCTGGAAGCGCTATTCATGTACAAATTCCGGCACCATGCGCTTCATCTGCTTCACCACCTGCGCATCTTCCATTTCTGTTGCGTATTTATACAGGGAACAAAGTTCGGCAGAAACTTCTTCGTGATTGTATGGACGAATATAGGCCATCCGGATTTTCCGGTTACAGGTCGACTGCATCTGTTCATCATCAAACATCATTTCTTCATACAGTTTTTCGCCCGGTCGCAGACCGGTGAATACGATTTTTACATCCCGACCGGGAGTATAACCACTGAGACGAATCACATTCTGGGCTAAATCGACAATTTTCACCGGCTCTCCCATGTCGAAAACAAAAATCTCGCCTCCTTTACCCATATTGGCAGCTTCCAAAACCAGCCGGCAAGCCTCCGGAATCGTCATAAAGTAGCGGATAATATCGGGATGTGTCACCGTAACGGGGCCACCTTTGCGTATCTGTTCTTCAAAGCGCGAAATGACGGAGCCATTGGAGCCTAATACATTCCCGAAACGTGTAGTAATGATTCGGGTGCCGATTATAGATGTGTCCTGAAGTTTTTCGTGAAGAGACTGCACATATATTTCTGCTATCCTTTTAGAAGCTCCCATGACATTGACGGGATTCACGGCTTTATCTGTCGAGATCATGACAAAAACTTGAACCTGATACCGAACAGACAGATCTACGATGTTTTTAGTGCCGAAAACATTCATCAACGCAGCTTCGGAAGGATGCGCCTCCATCATCGGCACATGTTTATAGGCCGCAGCGTGATACACATGCTGAGGGCTATATTTTTTAAAAATCTTTTCCATCCGAAACACATTCCTGACATCGCAGATAATCAATTCGACGGGAATGGCGGGAAACATTTCGTCCATCTCCAGGCCTAATGTATATAAAGGAGTTTCGGCAACATCGCACAGCAACAATCGTCCCGGATTGAAACGTGCAACCTGTCGCACAATCTCACTTCCTATCGATCCGGCAGCGCCTGTTATCAATATTGTTTTCCCTTTCAGGTCTTCATGGAGGGCGTGAATAAATTCCGGATTGATTACAATCGGTTCTCGTCCCAGCAAACTTTCTAATTGAATAGGATTATAGGTCATCGTTCTGTTTTCGTGCGCCAAAGTTACATGAAATTTTCTAAATACGCACAAGAATATAAGAGTTAAGAACTAAAAGTTAACGACGCATTACTTTCATCCTCTATCTTGCTTCATGAAATACCCGTTTTCCGGCGAAAACAGATCTGTTTTGGCGAAAACATGCTTAATTTGGCGAAAACATACTTAATTTGGCGAAAACATGCTTAATCTGGTGAAAACATGCTTAATCTGGTGAAAACATGCTTAATCTGGCGAAAACATGCTTAATTTGGCGAAAACATGCTTAATCTGGCGAAAACATGCTTAATTTGGCGAAAAAACATTTTTTTCAAATATAAATTATCAGGAAAGATATACCATTGAAAAGACTTCATTAAGCTTCTGTAACACATTGACAGGAATATACCCTTTTTCTGTTGAAAGGAAAAGGATCATTTCTTTAATCGAAGAGGATTTTTCTCCGCAACAAATCGAAGGCAGATTAAAACTCGAAGACGGCAAAAATGCGAAAGAATTGACAAAAGTTGTTTATCGATTATTGTTTGCATACGCCAAGCATGTTCACTCCATTACAGGAGATAACGGAACGGAATTTGCAGACCATGAAAATATTGCTAAATTGCTGAAAACAAGTTTCTTCTTTACGCATCCCTATTCCTCATGGGAAAAAGGTCTGATTGAAAATACAAATAAGCTTGTCAGACAATATATTCCAAAAAAACAAATTTTAAAATGATTAACAATCAACAAATCAGGCAAATACAATATAAAATAAATAACAGACCAAGAGCTAATTTAAATTTTTATTCACCAAAAGAAATTTTTTTCCTATATTTGCAAAATAATAAAGTTGCATTCAGCAGTTGAAACTACGATGTCTCCAATTTTTATCCATCTGTGTGTATATTGAAAATTTTCATGTATATTTGCAAAAAAAATTTTTTGTGTGAAATGAGTATGCTGGATGACATAAATTACCCGGAAGATCTTCGGAAGTTGAGTATCTCCAAGCTGGAAACTGTTTGCGATGAATTACGACAATATATTATTCATGTATTGGCCGATAATCCGGGGCATTTTGCATCCAGTTTGGGTACCATAGAACTGACTGTTGCCTTACATTACGTCTTCAATACGCCCTGCGATAAAATTGTTTGGGATGTAGGACATCAGTCATACAGTCATAAAATCCTTACCGGCCGACAAAAAGTATTCCAGACATTACGGAAATTCAAAGGTATCAGCGGATTCCCCAATCCGGAGGAAAGCGAATATGATGCATTTATTGCCGGACATGCATCGACTTCTATCTCGGCTGCATTGGGGATATCCATTGCCTCGATGCTGAAAAATGAAACTAAAAACGTGATTGCCGTCATCGGAGATGGTTCCATGACCGGAGGGTTGGCGTTCGAAGCGCTTAATAATGCTTCTTCCCATCCGAACAACCTCCTCATCGTTCTCAACGATAACAATATGGCGATCGATAATAATGTTGGCGGAATCAGCCAGTACCTTGTCGATATCACCACTTCGCAGACCTATAATAAGTTAAGATATAATATTTTCCGCGGAATGAAAAAACTGCATTTAATCAGTGATGACAGTAAGGGAATCATTCTGCGTTTTAACAACAGCCTGAAGGCGTTGCTGACCAAACAACACAACTTGTTTGAAGGCTTCAGCGTCCGCTATTTCGGCCCGGTAGACGGCCATGATGTGCAAGGTTTGGTACGGATACTGAACGACATCAAAGATCTGAAAGGTCCTAAACTGCTGCACATCCGTACCGTGAAAGGAAAAGGATTCAAACCTGCCGAACAATCGGCTACCGTATGGCACGCCCCGGGAAAGTTCGACCCGATGACCGGCGAACGAATCATTGTCCGTGCACTGGACGAACCGCAATTATATCAGCACGTCTTCGGATACACGCTCCTGGAACTGGCGGAACAAAACGACAAGATACTTGGCATCACTCCCGCCATGCCTACCGGCTGCTCAATGAACATCATGATGAAAGCTATGCCGGACAGGGTTTTCGATGTGGGAATTGCCGAAGCACATGCCGTTACTTTTTCAGCAGGATTGGCTAAAGAAGGAATGATACCGTTCTGTAATATCTACTCTTCTTTTTCGCAACGCGCCTACGATCAGATCATTCACGACGCTGCCCTGCAGAAACTGAATGTCGTCCTCTGCCTTGATCGTGCCGGTTTAGTAGGCGAAGACGGCCCTACTCACCACGGAGCATTTGATTTGGCTTTCCTGCGTTGTATCCCCAACCTGATTATCTCCTCTCCTATCAACGAACATGCGTTGAGAAACCTGATGTACACCGCCACATACTCTAATGCCGGAACATTCGTCATCCGCTATCCGAAAGGTGGAGGAGAATTGACCGATTGGCGAAACGAAATGGAAATCCTTCCCATCGGTAAAGGAAAAAAACTTAAGGACGGAGAAAAAATCGCTGTCCTCAGCATCGGCCCCATCGGATACATCGCCCGTAAAGCCATCGAACTGGCCGAAAAGGAAAATGTTACACCCATTGCACACTATGATATGATTTTCCTGAAACCTGTTGACGAAGACCTGCTGCACGAAGTCGCCCGAAAATATGACGTTATTGTTACTCTGGAAAACGGCGTCATCAAAGGCGGACTGGGAAGTGCTGTACTGGAATTTCTGGCAGATAACGGCTACAAAAACTCCGTCAAACGCCTGGGCATACAAGATACGTTCGTTGAGCATGGCTCCATTCCGGAGCTTTACAAATGCTGCGAACTGGATGCGGAAAGTATTAAGAGTGTTTTGTGCGAGCTGGTGTAGTTCTCCGGATGATTATTCCATTATTAAAACAGTAAAACCGCGCTTATTCCATAAAAATCGGTGTTCAGTACGGGACTCACTACAAAACCAATGTTTACGGTTTTTTATCCTCAACGCGCCGGTAACAGAGGAAACGGTTAAACTGTCTGTTTTATTTTTCAATAGTTTTCAAATCCTTTTCAAGAAATTTTTGATACTGCCTGTACATAAAATCATTGAAAACGGTAATATTGTTGGCTGTCCGCGCTTTTTCCAGTGCCTGAATGTAAGGGATACGGCTGCTTTTGAAAACATAAAATATCGGTAATTCAAACGTTGCCAAGATATAATTCATAAGCAGGCGGCTTGTACGTCCGTTGCCATCTGCAAACGGGTGTATGCTTACAAAGCGGTAATGCAGTTCAAACGCTAATTCACATTTTTGGCTGAATGTCTGTACTTTGCCGGTTTTGTCGTTTATTTCATTGACGAGTGTTTTCATGAGCGTGGGTACTTTGGTACTGTCCGGGAAACGCCGTGTCCCTGCAAATACGTTCAGTAAACGATATTCCCCGTGCGTGCTGTCGAACGTTCCCAATGCAGTGTTGTAAATGCTGCCTGTGTTTTTCACTACCAGTGCTCCGATTTGCTGGATAAGGGTTTCAGTGAGCGGGGCGCGTTCTTTTGTTTCGTTCAGGGTGAAAATTAATGCTTTCTGGTGGTCAATTACCATTTGTTGCTCGGTAAAGGGTTTGTTTTTAGCGGGTATATCCAGGTCAAGTAAGTTATACACCTGCCCTTCTGTTAGCGTACTGCCTTCAATTGCTGTTGAATGCCAGGTAAGGGCATAGGATGTAAATTTCTGTAAATCTACCTGTCCATGCATTGCAAGCTTGTATCTGTTTACAAGC
The DNA here is from genome assembly GCA_031263685.1 of Dysgonamonadaceae bacterium. Lineage (GTDB taxonomy): Bacteria > Bacteroidota > Bacteroidia > Bacteroidales > Azobacteroidaceae > JAISFI01. The sequence continues at coordinate 14,540 of JAISFI010000084.1, forward strand.
GTTTCAAGTTTATTTATCCTGTTCATAATTTTGTGTTTAATCTGTTAAAGCGTCTAATTTATCAACCGCAGCCCTTTGTGCTGCATTGACTACTTTTGCATAAATCTATGTCGTTTTTATTTCAGAGTGCCCCAAATTCTTGCTAACTGTTTCTATCGGTACTTCCAAACTCAAAAGCAGGGTAGCGTATGTATGCCGGGCTACGTGGAAATGAATTTTTTAATTTGTCGCAAAGATACTATATTTCCAGGAATTTCCACACAATAATCTTCCAATGGCGGCTAAACATCGTTATTAGCCGGATATGACTCGCTGAAACTGGAAGTGCGACTGAAAAATGAAACTGCCTGGCAGTTGCAGGCATCCAACATCATTGCGATGGCGATAGTTCGAAGCAATCCAGGAACATTAGCTGTCTTGGATTGCTTTCTGATTCGTTTCTCGCAGTTGAATTTTGATTAAAAAACCGAGACTGTCAATTTTTCGGTTGCATGAAGATTTTTAAAGCAGTAGTTTTGCAGCCGGAAATGATACAAAAAATGACTGATTATTTTAAATACGGCAAAAAAGAAATTGAGCAATTGAAAAGGGCAGATAAGAGGTTGGCTGCGGTTATTGAGCGGATTGGCATGATAGAACGCCCCATCATTCCCGACATTTTTTCAGCACTCGTACATTCTATTGTCGGACAGCAAATATCGACCAAAGCACACCAGACCATTTGGGAGCGAATGAAGAGGGAAACAGGCAAAATATCGCCTGATACTGTTGACCGCCTGTCCTTAGAAACCTTACAACAATTCGGTATGACATTCAAAAAAGCCGCGTATATCAAATCGGCTGCAAGAAAAATCACTGCAGGAGAGTTTGATATTAACTCGCTTCATTCGATGTCGGACGAAGAAGTCTGCCTCAAACTTTCCGAACTTGACGGAGTTGGCATTTGGACTGCAGAGATGCTGATGCTCTTTTCGATGCAACGTCCCAATGTATTAAGTTATGGAGATTTGGCGATTCACAGAGGATTGAGGATGCTGTATCACCACCGGAAAATCGACAAAGTGAAATTTAACAAGTACTGGAAACGCTACACGCCTTACGCTTCCACAGCAAGTTTGTATTTGTGGGCGATTGCAGGCGGAGCAGTTGAAGGAATGAAAGATTATGCACAAAAGAAATGAATATCTAAACATTGAATAATATGGAAACGGAAAGGGACATTTTTTACAGGGCGCTTATGGAAAGAGACAGCTCTTTTGAAGGAGTGTTTGTAGTTGGAGTAAAAACGACAGGCATATTTTGCCGTCCGACCTGTCCGGCTAAGCCGAAGCTGGAAAATATCGAATTTTTCCCTTCGGCGAAAGAGGCAATGCTTAACGGTTACCGACCGTGCAAAGTGTGCAAGCCATTGGAAAAACTGGGAAATCCGCCTCCGGATATTCAACGCTTATTGAAATATATGGACGAAAATCCTTCAATTAAAATAAAAGACGCCGACCTGAAAGATTTGGGACTTGAACCGAACTTTGTACGCCGCTGGTTTCTGAAAACCTACAAATTAACATTTCATGCTTATCAGAGGATGTATCGGGCAAACAATGCTTTTCAAGACTTACAAATCAACAGTAACGTAACCGGAGCCGCTTTTGATTCGGGCTACGGCTCGTTAAGCGGCTTCAACAATATGTTCAAAAATATTATCGGCGTTTCGGCGCAGAAAAGTAAAGGTAAACGGATTATCAACTTTACTTATATCGAAACGAATTTGGGAATGATGATTGCCGCCGCCAGCGATAAAGGTATCTGTATGTTCGAGTTTGCCGATTACAAACTGCTTGAATTGGAATTAAGGCAGTTGGCAGATTCATTCAAAGCGCCGCTTGTGCAGGGCGGTAATCCGCATTTTGATACGCTAAGAAATCAGATGGAGCAATATTTCGCGGGACAACGTCGCGATTTTGATATTCCCCTGGATTTGGTTGGCACAACATTTCAAAAGCAGGTATGGCTCAGTTTGCGGAAAATACCATACGGCAGCACGACAACTTATTCAAAACAGGCAGAACTGTTGGGCAAAGCGTCTGCGGTAAGAGCTGTTGCCAATGCCAACGGGAAAAACAAAATCTCTATTATATTGCCTTGTCACAGAGTTATCGGGGCAGACGGAACGCTCACAGGTTATGGCGGTGGAATTTGGCGAAAGAAAAAATTGTTGGAGTTTGAGAAGAAAAACATGCTGTAAAACGGACAGAAGATCACCATTCAACGCCACGCTCTCTAATAAATTTCCAACAAATTTCTAACGACTTTCTAACGGTGCGCAACGGAACGGTTGCGTACTTTTGCCGGCAAAAAACAGAGGATGAAAAGATACGTTTTAATCATGCTTTCCTGTCTGTGCACCGCTGCGGCGGGCGCGCAGGAAAGCATTCTCACCGCCCGGCAAATCGAGGCGATGTTCCTGGAACAGAACCTGGAACTGATTGCCGGACAGATGAACATCCCAATCGCCGACGCCGCCATTGCCGAAGCCCG
>JAISFI010000410.1 GCA_031263685.1 Dysgonamonadaceae bacterium
ACCGGAAATGTATGCCAACGCTACCGTAAATGCTTCGCTTAAACAGTATTCCGACAGGATTTCGATTCCCAAAACGGCAATATTGTGGACAGGTAAACGGTCGATAGTGTACGTGAAACATCCTGACAGTGAGGCGGCTGTATTCAAACTTCGAGAGGTGGAACTCGGTCCTTCGCTGGGCGATTCGTATGTGATTTTGTCGGGAATCGTCGAAGGCGAGGAAATTGTTACTAACGGCGTGTTCAGTATCGACGCAAGTATGCAACTCGAAGGTAAACAAAGCATGATGAATAACGCCGAAAATCCGGATACAGGAAACAAACATATAACGATTGTCGTGCAGGGACTTTGCGAGATGTGTAAGGAACGTATCGAAAAGGTTTCCAAATCAATAGCCGGTGTTTCCGCCGCTTCGTGGGATATAACGACGAAACAGTTGCATCTGCATTTCGACGCGACAAAAACGTCTGTCGATGCAATCTCCAAAGCGATAGCCAAATCGGGACACGACACCGAAAAAGACAAGGCAGACGATAAAGTCTATAACGCTTTGCCGGACTGTTGTAAATACAAAAAATGAATGGCATGAAAGCGTATAAATTAGTTATAAATTTTAAAATTAAAATTAAAACAATGAGAAAGTTTATTTTATTTTTTGCTGTAATCGCTTTGATTTCAGTAAGTAACGGATGCGGAAACTTGAGCAGTCAGAAGAAGGCTCCCGAAACTCAAAAAGAGGAAAAAAGTCAAAAGGACGAACATGCTATGCTGAAAGCGTCCGGCAGTTGCGGAATGTGTAAAACACGTATCGAAAAGGCTGCTAAAGGCGTTGACGGCGTGACTGTTGCAAACTGGGACAAGGATTCCCAACAGTTGCATTTGCAATTCGACCCTAAGAAAACCTCTGTCGATGCAATCTCCAAAGCAATAGCCAAATCGGGACACGACACCGAAAAAGACAAGGCTGACGACGAAGTCTATAACGCTTTGCCGGGATGTTGCAAGTACAGAAGTAGAACGTCAGCGTCAGGAAATTGAACGTCTGCACGCGGAATTGAATGTACAAAAACAGACTGGAAAATAAAACGATTATGAACACAATAAAAAATGTGTTTTTATAAATCTTAAATAAAAAGGAAATATGAAATATCAGACAAGGCAGGATTTTAACAAAGCGAATATTTTTGGAACTGGCATACCGAACTTTATGCTGGCTAAGAACATGACAGGCAAATCTTATCTCAAGCTGCTCAAAATGGTGGGCAGAGAAATGGTGCTTGCCAATGTGACCTTTGTGCCGGGTGGCCGGTGTTTCTGGCATATCCACAGGGGTACCAGAGGTGGCGGTCAGATTTTAATCTGCACGGCAGGAGAAGGCTGGTATCAAGAGGAAGGGAAAGACCCGGAATCGCTTGTCCCCGGAACAGTCAAAAGTATACCTACCGACTTACTGCACTGGCACGGTGCGAAAAAAGATTCGTGGTTCAGTCATATTGCAGTTGAGATAGGCGGCGATAATGTCAAAAATGAATTTGTTAGACCCGTAACCGAAAAGGAATATGATGCGCTTGCTGAACCCCAAATGGTGAAAATACCAGTTGGGACTTCCGCATTTGACAAAGAAAACGTATTTGGAAAAGGTAAGCCCAACGATATATATGCACAGTATTTCACGGGCAGCAGTTACCTCAACCCATTGACTAAGCCGGAAAAGGGCAAGCCCTTTGTTGCAAATGTAACTTTTGAACCGGGCTGCCGCAATCACTGGCATATTCATAAAGCATCTTCCCGCGGTGGACAGGTGCTTATCTGTACGGCAGGAGAAGGCTGGTATCAGAAGGAAGGGAAAAGGGCGCAGAGCCTCAAACCCGGAGATACGGTATATATTCCCGCAGGCGTAAAGCATTGGCACGGAGCCAAAAAGGATTGTTGGTTCAGCCATCTATCTATTGATGTTCCCGGTGAGAATTGCAGTAATGAATGGCTGGATGCTGTGACAGACAGTCATTACAATAAACTGCCAAAAGGGTAATGCGGATGGCACAGAAAACAAAAAGGAGAAAACAAGTCATGTACATAACATTATCGGGCATAGCGGCTATTTGCGTTGCAACGGTTGTATTTTTCAATCAACCGATGTTCGGACGTTTGCCGCGCGGCGAACGTCTGGAAAGGATGCTGAAATCGCCGAATTACAGGAACGGGAAATTTCAGAACCTTTCGCCGAGCATGTTAATGACTTCGGAAAAGTCCACACTGAGCAACATGTTCAATTTTCTTCGCAAAGTAGAAGGATTGCGTCCTGAAACAGATTTACCAACCGTTAAAACCGATTTGAAACAATTCCGGCAGAACGGAGATGTGATGGTTTGGCTTGGACATTCGTCCCTTTTCATTCAAACAAACGGTAGCCGGTTTTTAATAGACCCGGTGCTGGTTAAGGCTTCGCCCGTGTCGTTCGTTAACAAGCCGTTCAAAGGAACGAAAATCTATACCCCCGATGATATTCCCGACATTGACTTCCTCATTATTACGCACGACCATTATGACCACCTGGATTATAAAACGGTCAAACGAATAAAAGACAGAACGCAAAAGGTAATTTGTCCGCTTGGCGTCGGCGAACATTTGGAATATTGGGGATTCGACAAAGACTGTATTATCGAACTCGACTGGAACGAAAGCGCCGTTCTCAACAGCGCAATGATGATTCATTGCCTGCCTGCACGCCATTTCTCGGGAAGACGCGGCTTGTCGTCCGACAAAACCCTGTGGGCGTCATTTATGCTGCAAACGCCTTCACGGAGTATTTACCTGAGCGGCGACAGTGGTTACGACGCGCATTTTGCCGAAATCGGCAAACGGTTTCCTGACATAGACCTCGCCATTATGGAAAACGGGCAGTATAACGAAAATTGGCGGTTCATCCACATGATGCCCGAAGATTTGGTGAAAGCCATAAAAGACTTAAATGCCGAAAAAGTTTTTACCGTACATAACTCAATGTACGCTTTGGGAAAACACAGATGGTATGAACCGTTGGACAACATTTCAAGAGCCGCCGAACGGGATTCCCTGAACCTGATAACACCAATGATTGGCGAAACGGTATATCTGAACGATACAATGCAAACTTTCAGAAAATGGTGGTTAAATATAAAGTAAAACAGTTGTGAACAAAATTTTAACAGTATTAATTATAGTATTTATGACAAATTCGATTGACGTTCAGGCGCAGGAAGCGGCAAACAAGCCGCAAAAAATACTCGTAGCCTACTTTTCGTGGTCGGGCAATACCACGCGTATTGCCAACGTAATACGTCAGCAGACAGGCGGCGATATTTTTGAAATCGTCCCGCAAACCCCGTACCCCAAAGACTACAACGAATGTCTGGATGTGGCTCGAAAAGAAAAGAAAGAACAGGCGCGTCCGCCGCTAAAAGCCAAAGTGGAAAACATGGAGCAATACGAGGTCGTCTTTGTGGGTTATCCCAACTGGTGGTCGTCAATACCGATGCCGGTGGCTACCTTCATGGAAGCATACGACTTTAAGGGCAAAATCATTGTCCCGTTTTGCAGTCATGGCGGCGGCGGGCTGGCGCAAACGGTTACGGACTTGAAAAAACTGTGTCCCAACGTGCCGTTTGTCAAACCCATTGCAATCGCAGGTAACGGAAGAAACAGCCTGAGCAGCGATATTAAAAAATGGTTGCAAGAAACCGGAATAGTAAAACAGTAGATAGACATGAAAATATTAAAAATTATAAGTGATTAATTAGAAACAAATATGAAACGATTATTATTTTTATTTATGGCAATTTCGTGTAACATTACAGCCTGCAACACGGACGACAAAACGACTCCCGAAGAAGCCGGCAACAACTCCGTTTCAGACGTTAAAAATCTGATAGTTTATTATTCGTGGAGCGGCAACAGTCGAAAAATAGCAACCGAACTACAGTCAATTTTGAACTGCGATATAGTGGAAATAACGCCCGAAACACCCTATACGACAGACTATAACACGATGCTTAATGTCGCCCAAAGCGAGATTTCAGCGATAGATGCAAGCGGCTCGTATCCTGCTATCACCAACAACGTGGACGACATTGGCGATTACGACGCTGTTTTTCTCTGCTATCCGCTTTGGTGGTCGCGAATGGCAACCCCTGCGCAAGCGTTTCTGCATAAACACAGGAATAAATTGGAGGGGAAAACCATCGCTTTAGTCTGTACAAGCGGCAGCAGCGGAATCGACGG
>JAISFI010000012.1 GCA_031263685.1 Dysgonamonadaceae bacterium
CATCGAAGTTGTGATGAAAAAGGATTACACGTTTGAACATCGCCTGTCAGACAAGAATAGCACAAACGGCACGTATCATAACGGGATATTACTCGAACCGGGCGACGTAAATATCCTCATGCCAGGCGATACGGTCGGGTTTGGAAAACGAACCTTTTTTAAATTTGTAATGGAATAAATAGTACATAGTTATGATCCAACAGGAATTTCAACAACGGTACACCTATAATCCCCTTACGGATAAACTGGGCGAAGGTGGTTTTGGCAGCGTATTCAAAGCGTATGACACGCACCGCGATCGGTGGGTTGCCGTAAAAGTAGCTAAAGTGATTCCCGGAATGGAAACCGTTCGTTTACGCAAGGAGGTGGAAATGGTGATAAAACTGCCCTCACACCCTAATATCGCCTATTATGAAGAATGCTTTACTTTCCCGCAGATGGACGGCGAATACGATTTCGGTATCCTGCAATATTACGAATTGGGAAATCTCAACCGGTTATTACGAACCGGCCTCCCGCCCGAACAGCGGACCGCTATCCTCATCCAACTTCTCAACGGTCTTGATTTCTTGCATCAGTACGGTATTATCCACCGCGACCTGAAACCACAAAATATCCTGATGGTAAAGCGGGGGCAGGAATATATCCCGAAAATAACCGACTTCGGCATCAGTAAACGATTGGATATAAACAAATCTTCGGTGTTCAGCAATTCCATTGCGGGAGCAGGAACGTTGGCCTACGCTTCGCCCGAGCAGTTGTCAGGCCGGGAAATACGCAAGAACACCGATTTGTGGAGCTTTGGTGTAATAGTTTACCAGGCGTTTACCGGTAGCCAGCCCTTCACCACCGGAGGACACGCTTCCACCAGTGAAGCCGGGCGCGTGGAATTGTTCCGGCAAATCAATCTGGGCAATTTACCCGATGCCGTCCGTACCATCCCCACCCCTTGGCAAACGCTGGTTCGCAACTGCCTGAAGCCCGACCCTGCACAGCGGATTAAAGATGTGTCAAAAGCAAAAGTCGCCTTATTGGGGAATGATAACGATGGCGAAGTTATTGCAGTAGAAGAAGCGCAAATCAATACCGGAAGCTACTATTTTGCACACCACAGCGGACACAGTGAAACGAAAATCGATCGGGAAACAGATATTAATATCCCGCTTGTTTACGTTTCCGGCGGAACATTTACGATGGGCTGCACGGCGGAGCAGGACAATGATTGCAATGATGATGAGAAACCGGCGCATCAGGTGACAGTGGATGATTTTTATATCGGCAGGTATGAAGTTACGCAAGTGCAGTGGAAAGCGGTCATGGGTAGCAATCCGTCTTATTTCAAGGGTGATAATCTACCTGTTGAAAAAGTCAGTTGGGATGATGTACAGGAATTTATCTGTCGGCTGAACCAAAAAACGGGAAAGAACTACCGCCTGCCTACCGAAGCCGAATGGGAATTTGCCGCGCGGGGAGGCACGCAGAGCCGAGGGTATAAGTATAGCGGAAGCAATAATGTCGACGATGTGGCATGGTACGAAGATAATAGCGGAAACACGACTCATCCGGTAGGACAAAAACAGGCGAATGAACTAGGTCTTTATGATATGAGCGGAAATGTTTGGGAATGGTGCAGCGATTGGTACGGCAAATATAGCAGAAATGCTCAGGCCAACCTAACTGGTTACATAACAGGCTTCTACCGAATAGATCGCGGCGGCAGTTGGAACATCAATCGTAGGAATTGCCGTGTATCGAACCGCAGCAACGGTACACCCGACAACCGTTACAGCGTTTTGGGCTTCCGCCTCGCCAGCAGTTCCTGGTAAAAGGGGCCGGCGGAGTTTTGTCGGAGGAGCACAGGGGGAGGACGAGCGGAGCAGGAAGCAAAACAAACAAAAGAATAGAAATAAATAGAGAATTTTTTGAAAATGAAACTCAATAAACCTTTCGCCCTCAATGAAATCGGAAGGCGAGAAAATAACGAAGATAGTATTTTCCCACAAAAAGGGACTGCTAGTGAAAATGACCGTTACTTTCTTGTTTGCGACGGTATGGGCGGACATGAAAATGGCGAAGTGGCAAGCAGAACCGTATGCGAAAGCTTCGCCGAATACCTGAGAACAACGGATGCCGAAAGGTTCAATGCCGAACTGTTTAACCGGACGCTAGATTATACCTACGATCGGTTAGACAAAAAGGATCAATCACCAGCCGAAGATAAAAAGATGGGAACAACGCTTACTTTTCTCTGCCTCAACAGTAGGGGCGCATTCATGGCTCATATCGGCGACAGCCGTATCTACCATTTGCGCAAAACAACCGAAGGTGTGGAAATCCTCTATAAATCGCAAGACCATTCATTAATCAACGACTTGATACGGGCCGAAGTGATTACGCCGGAAGAAGCGAAAAATCATCCGAAAAAAAACATCATTACCCGTGTTATGCAGCCACATATGGAAAAACGTAGTAAAGCCGATACATACACTTCGCAAAATGTCAGCGATTCAGCGAGAAAAAAAGTTAAAGTATAAAGAATTGAAAATAAAACAGATATAAAATTAGGAAAAATAAATATTTCCGGCTAATTTTGCAGACAAGAACA
>JAISFI010000060.1 GCA_031263685.1 Dysgonamonadaceae bacterium
GATTTTGAAGGATACATCAGCAATGGCGACATCAATAAAAACGGACTGATCGACGCCTACGATATTTCCGTAGTAGCCACCCAACTCAAAGGCGGCGTGAAGGGACGTCCGGACGGAAAAGTTGCCGGCAGTATTGAGATAAGCGCTGCAAAACAGTCGTACAACGCCGGCGATATTATTGAGTTGCAGGTGAAAGGAATTGATCTTCATGCAGTGAACGCGCTGAGTTTCGCCATTCCCTACAATACTTCGGATTACGAATTTACAGGCGACATCCAACTGCTCAACATGAAAGAGATGGAGAACCTGACTTACGACCGTCTTCACACAAACGGGGTCAAAGCTCTGTATCCTACTTTCGTCAATGTTGGCGATAAGGCAACGCTCGAAGGCAGCACCGATCTTTTTGTGATTAAGTTCAAAGCCAAACGAAAACTGAAGCTTGACCTGAAAGCAATCGATGGTATCTTAATCGACAAAAGTTTGAATACGAAGAAAGTACTTTGAGAACTATACTTCGCATGGTTTAATTTGTGAGATGAAGGCATAGAACCCGGAAATATGCTATGCTGTGCGAAGTATAGCATTCGGCGTAAGCTAATCCGGAACGGATTAGCTTACGCCGAACACTACCCCGTTTTCATTAGGTTATATTTTGCGCACCAAGATTGTATTTTTGCAAATACTTTCGTAACGTTTGATATTTCAAACAAAAAAGCATATCTTTGTGCACAATATTAAACGTTATGAATCGAGCAAAATACACTATGTTGCCTCGTCTGACAAAAATTCTTGAAGAACTGGGCGAAGCTATTAAACTGGCGCGACTTCGGCGAAAACTAAGTATGGAACAAGTCGCCGAACGAGCGGGTATTTCCCGTTCCACACTTTGGCAGATTGAAAAAGGTTTGCCGAATGTGTCAATGGGTTATTATGCGCAAGTGCTGTTTGTGTTGGGTTTGGAAAAAAATCTTTCCAATATCGCTATTGATGATGTGCTGGGTCGGAAATTGCAGGATGCAGAAATATTGGTTAAAAAACGTGCTCCGAAAAAACAGATAATGAAAGATGAATAACAACAGGAATATATTGGTTTATGCTGATTGGAAAGGGTTGGACGCGCCTCAATTTATCGGAACGCTTTATTCCTCGTATGCACGGGGAAAGGAAATTTTTTCTTTTGAGTATAATAAGCAATGGCTGCAATCTTCTATTGTACAGGAAATTGACCCCGATTTAGGACTTTATCGAGGCATTCAGTATTTGCATGACGAAAAAAGCAATTTCGGTGTTTTTCTGGATTCTTCGCCCGACCGCTGGGGACGGGTGTTGATGGACAGACGCGAGTCTATCCTCGCCCGCTTGGAAAACCGCCCTCATCGGAATCTAAACGAGTCGGACTATTTACTGGGTGTTTTCGACGAACAACGCACAGGCGCATTACGATTCAAGGAAACCGAATCGGACGTTTTTATGAACAATAACTGGAATTTTGCAACTCCCCCATGGACTTCTATTCGTGAACTCGAACTGGCAAGTTATCAGATAGAAAATGAATTGTTCAAAGACGATTCTGAACAGTTGAAATGGCTGTATATGTTGTTGGCGCCCGGTTCTTCTTTGGGTGGAGCACGACCAAAAGCCGGCGTCAGAAATACAGATGGTTCGTTGTGGATTGCCAAGTTTCCGAGCAAGGGAGATAGATACGATGTTGGTGCATGGGAGATGATTGTGAATGAGTTAGCGCAAATGGCGGGATTAAATGTCGCTCAGGCGATGGCAAAACCGTTTTACGGCAAACATCATACTTTTCTGACAAAACGCTTTGATAGAACGAATACCGGACAACGCATCCATTTTGCCTCTGCCATGACATTATTAGGCTATACCGATGGTACCAGTTTTCAAGAAGGAGCAAGCTATTTAGAATTGGCAGCATTTATTATCCGAAAAGGAGCAAACGTGAACCGGGATTTGGAAGAATTGTTTCGGCGCATTGTGTTTTCTATTTGCATAAGCAATACAGACGACCATTTACGGAATCATGGTTTTTTACTGACTGCAGAAGGTTGGATGCTTTCACCCGCCTACGACGTCAATCCAAATCCAAATGGCACAGGTTTGAAGTTAAACATTTCTGCGCATGATAATTCGTTGGATTTGGATTTAGCCGCCGAGGTTGCTTCTTTTTTCCGGCTGACAACTGTTCAGACTACAGCAATCATTCGGAGTACAGCTAATATTGTCTCGAAATGGAAACAAATCGCGATGAAGTACAAAATATCAAGGGATGAACAGGATAGAATGAGCGCTGCTTTTAACTATACTTTGCGCGTACAGTAGCAGGATGCCAATGCCATCCGCCACTGGAACTGACCTAAGAATTAACTCTTAGTCCCTAACTCATAACTTCTAATAAATTTCCAACAAATTTCTAATGATTTTCTAACGGTGTGCGACAGAACGTTTGCGTACTTTTGCCGGCAAAAAGTTGAGGATGAAAAGATGCGTTTTAATCATGCTTTCCTGTCTGTGCACCGCTGCGGCGGGTGCGCAGGAAAGCATTCTCACCGCCCGGCAAATCGAGGCGATGTTCCTGGAACAGAACCTGGAACTGATTGCAGGACAGATGAACATCTCAATCGCCGACGCCGCCATTGCCGAAGCCCGCGTGTGGGACAATCCCGAATTTTCGGTAAGCGACGTGAACTTCTGGCAGGCAGGCAGGGAGCGGCAG
>JAISFI010000059.1 GCA_031263685.1 Dysgonamonadaceae bacterium
TGGATTCCGATGAAGTACTGAAACATATTCAGGTTTACACCCGTTCAAGTGATGGCTATGCACTGGATATTAACTCCATTGGAAAGAGTGAACAGGATATTACCATACCCCTGTGTATCCGCACTTCGGAAAAGGGCGAGATTGTCTTGAACTTCTCCGGCATGGATAGCTTCGGTGAGTCAACCGGCATTTACCTCTATGATACACAGTATCCTAAAAGACTTATAGACTTAAAGACTCAACCGGAGTATGCCTTCGAGAAAACAGAAAATGATTTGTATCTGGAAAACCGCCTTTCATTGATTATTGGTACATCAACGAGGCCGCTGGGACTCGGGGAAGTTTCCAACACATCTGCTGCTCGAATAATCAGCCAGCCGCATCGAACGCTTCGCATCGTATCGGAAAATGGCAAAGCATTAAGCGATATTCGGATTACGGACAGTTGGGGCAGAACGCTGGTGAATGTACCTATAGTATCTTCTTCAATTTATGAATATCAAACACCAACGCCCGGAATCTACATCGTACATGTCGGTACAGCAGTGAAGAAAGTGGTAAGTATTCAGTAAAAGCAAACAACAAACAACAGAACATCATGAAAAGAAATTATAAAGTTTTCAGCAAAATAGTGATTGTGTATATAACAGTGATGCTGCATGTCCTGACGCCGGCTTCTGCCGGCGTGGGACTGTATGGCAAGCAACAAGCCACTACTTCATCATCCGCACAGACAGATGAAACGAAGCAAAACCTGTTATCCTCCTCATCAGGCAGTAACATCGGCCTATTCGATACCTCCTCCCAATCCACCTTGACGGCTGCGCCCAGTGGTGGCGGTCACGGCAGCCATGTTCCGGTAGTGGATGGCGTTGGCATCCTGCTGATAATGGCGGGTGGATATCTTTTGAGACGGAAGGCTTGAACTTGATTTTAATCACAGTTCAAACAAACTTTGTTGCAGCGGCATCCGGAACGGATGAAATCCATGTTACCTTTTCCACCTCCATGTTATTAATGGCTAAACGGGCGTTTCCAGCGAGAAATGCGCAGGAAAAACCCCATGCCGATATATTCTGATTCAATTTTTTTTCAGTAAAATGATTGATTTATGGCCAAAAGCAGTATTTTTGCAATCATAAACAATCTATCAAAAAAATACAATGAAAAAGAAATTATCCTTGCTGGCGCTGTGCCTGTCAAGCCTGTTCGCTGCAACCGACAGCTTTGCACAAATAGATGAATACCACTCGATTATTGAATGGCAATTTTCGAACGGCATATTGATCATTTTTCCCGGAGACGGCATTACCGGTATAATGCCTCCTTACAAAACACAGGAATATCTGGAGGCAACCGGAAAATTGCTGCCCGACTGGCACGAATATACAGATGAAATCATGGAAATTGTTATTCGAGACGGAGTATTAAACGTCGGAAATTCTTCCTTTTCTACCTGTAAAAACCTGAGAAAAGTAACGATCCCGGAGTCGTGCCTTTCCATTGGAGACTACGCTTTTGCTTCCTGCGAGTCTTTAACGGAAATCCGGATTCCCGATAAAGTAACAGCAATCGGAAGTTTTGCTTTTCAAGGATGTGCGCAATTGAGATCCGTCAAGCTTCCCCGAAAACTGGAATATATCGGAGAACAGGCATTTTACTCCTGCTACCGTTCCCTGACATATATCGAAATACCGCCTCTTGTCAAGCACATCGGTCGTTATGCCTTTTCCATGTGTACAAGCCTTGAGAAAGTAAACCTGCTGACGTTGGTGCCGGTTACAATCGATGAAACCGTTTTTCATCAATCGCCAATCAAAAATGCCACGCTGATTGTTCTCAACGGAATGGAAGGCTACTATAGAACAGCCGTCGGATGGAAAGACTTCAAATGGATTGGAGAAGAATTTGAACTGGACAACGACGAGATAATCACCTATCGCGGTTCGCAGAGCGACATTGTCGTGCACCGGAAAATCAACGAAACCGACATCCGGACTATCGGCGCAAGGGCTTTTCAGAACAACACCGACATCGTCTCCATCGCAATTTCCGACGGCATAAAAAGCATCGGAGCAGAAGCTTTCAAAGCCTGCGACAGACTGGAAACCTTCCTCTTTTACTATGGCGATGCTTATCCGGACGAAACCGCGTTAAGAAGCGGAGCCGCATCGGAAGAGCTAACCGTTGGCGAGCGTGCATGGGAAGACTGCGTTTCACTGAAATCCGTTGTTTTCCCCCATACCGTCGCCCGCATCGGCGATAGAGCCTTAAAAGGATGCACTGCACTGGAAACGATAAGCGTACACCGGGAAATTCCCCTCACCATCAGCGACAACGTATTTGAAGGCCTGAATAATAAACCGGCAATTCGGCTGCTTGTCCCGCAGGGCAGCGGGGAACGCTACGCCAATGCGCCGGTCTGGAAAGACTTCAACATACAGGAAAGTGATTTTACCGGCATCAAAGCTCCGGCATATCACGTCTGCCACCTGTCCGTTGACGGCGGTTTATTGCAGATTGACGGCGAAACTGCCGAAACAATCCGCATCTATTCGCTTTTGGGCACACTATTGCAGGAACTCGACAAACCGGCAGGCAAAGCCGTCTTTTCCATCGAAAACATTTGGGACAAAGTATTAATCGTGAAAAGCAATAACGGCTGGGTTGAAAAAACAGTGTTGAAAAAACGGCGGTAGGGGCACACCTGCGTATGTGCCCTCACGCAGCAAACCCCGTGCAATCCGCAGGGTTGATGAATAACATTAAGTTTGCAGAAGTGCTATTAATGTGAGCAAAAGACGTAAAAAAAACATCAAACGCTTGATTATTTTAAAATAATCCTCACCTTTGGTGCGATTTTATTGTTTTCTAACGGGAACTAACGTGCAAAAATTAACATGAGTAGCTATCTACAACATATTACATGGATGAATCCTTCAACTACGAAACACCGCCTTACGCATGGTTTAAACGAAAAATATTATGCTGCAAGAGAATATCTCTTTCCATTTCCTATAAAATTCATCGTTTTTTTGGCTTCTACCGATGGTAGAAAACCTCAACAAGTTTATTTGGGACTTTCTACCTATGGTAGAAACCTCCAACGAACCTGTTTGAGACTTTCTACCTATGGTAGAAACCTTCAACAGACCTTTTTGGGACTTTCGCCCCATGGGCGAAACCTCCAACAGACTTGTTTGTGACTTTCGCCCCATGGGCGAAACCTCCAACAGACCTATTTGGGACTTTCGCCCCATGGGCGAAACCTCCAACAGACTTGTTTGAGACTTTCGCCCCATGGGCGAAACCTCCAACAGACTTGTTTGAGACTGTCGCCCCATGGGCGAAACCTTCAACAGACTTGATTTGAGGCTTTCGCCTCACTATAATATATGTATCACCAATTAAAAATAATCAAAATGAAAATTTCAAGAATTAAACTGATCAGATTGCGTAACGAAGAATGGTTCAACTTTTACACCGAGTTTAAAACATTTGTAGAGCAAACCTCACCGCAGGCCTTGAACATCGAAGCCCTGTTTGCCAAATTTCAGGCGCTTTACGTGCAGGCCGATGAATCGCTGGAAGTTCTGCGCAAAAGTAGCTATACGGCCGAAATCGTCCACTTGGACGGCGTGCGAGACAGTACTTATCGCGGCTTGGCAGAGGCTGTCAAATCCGCCCTGCATCACTATCACGCTCCCATACGCGAAGCTGCCGAGAAGCTGGAAGTCATCCTCGAACATTATGGAAACCTTTCGGCAAAGCCCTACAACGAAGAAACGGCAGGCATTTACAACCTCTTGCAGGATTTTCGCCTGAAATATGCTGCCGAAGTGAATACCCTCTCCCTGTCTGGCTGGCTCGACGAACTGGAGGCCAATAACAAGGCTTTTGAAACTGCTATCCTCGCACGAA
Organism: Dysgonamonadaceae bacterium; assembly: GCA_031263685.1. Lineage (GTDB taxonomy): Bacteria > Bacteroidota > Bacteroidia > Bacteroidales > Azobacteroidaceae > JAISFI01. Next base: position 3,922 of record JAISFI010000059.1, read on the forward strand.
ACGCCGAAGAGGCCGACAACAGCATCGACGTCAAAATGCTGGAAATCCGCCGTCAAACCGACCGCTGCTATCTCGACATCGTAGAGCGCCTCGAAGCGCTGATGCTCATTCAGGGTGATGCGCCTTTTGCCGCTTTCGTGAAGAAACTCAACACAAATATCGAAAGGTATAAGAGCGTGCTGAGTCGGAGGGGGCAGCATAAGGGGGAGGAAACTCAATCGGAGTAGCGTTTTTGCTACATCGAGCGAATGAGAAAATTGAAAAAGAAGAATTAAACAATAAAGAAGATAAAACAGCATTATGAAGCAATTATTATTATCATTCTTTTTACTGCTTACAATAGGCAGTTATGCACAGACAAGTGGGACAGCGGGAAATCTTTCCTGGACTTTAGACAACAATGGAATACTCACCATTAGTGGAACCGGAGCGATGCCGAATTATTCCAGTAGGAGTTCTGAACAATCTCCATGGTATGGTAGTCCTTCGATTAAAGAAGTAAAGATACTGGAAGGTGTTACGAGTATTGGAGAGTATGCTTTTACCTATTGTCGCAATTTAACGTCGATAACTATTCCAGAAAGTGTCAAGACTATTGAAAACAATGCTTTTCTCGATTGTGGTTTAAAGTCAGTAACTGTTCCCGGTAGTGTTAAGACTATTGGATCCGGTGCTTTTTATGGTTGTAGCAGTTTAACATCAGTAGCTATTCTTGAAGGTGTTAGGACTATTGGAAACTCCGCTTTTCGAGATTGTAGCAGTTTAACGTCGATAACTATTCCGGAAAGTGTTACGACTATAGAACACTACGCTTTTGAAGATTGTAGCAGTTTAACGTCGATAACTATTCCCGGAAGTGTTGAGACTATTGGAGAGAGCGCTTTTTCCGGTTGTAGCAGTTTAACATCAGTAACTATTCCCGAAAGTATTAGGACTATTTACGGAAGTGCTTTTTCCGGTTGCAGCAATTTGATTTCCATAAACATTCCATCCGGAGTAACTTATCTTGGATCTAATGCTTTCGCGGATTGCAGCGATTTGACCTCCATAGTTCTTCCATCCGGATTGACTTATATTGGAGCGCAGGCATTTTACAATTGCAGCAGTTTAACGTCGATAACTATTCCCAATGGTGTTGGGAGTATTGGAGAGCACACTTTTGAAAATTGTAGCCGTTTAACATCAATAATTATCCCCGGTAATGTTACGACTATTGGAGAGTACGCTTTTACCGCTTGTAGCAATTTAACGTCGATAACTATTCCCAAAAGTGTTACGACCATTGGAAACTATGCTTTTGAAGATTGTAGCAGTTTAAACGAAATTACAGTGAATTGGACATCAACGCCTCCGAGCATAAATAGCAAGGTATTTTTTGCCTTAACGCTCTCCCAAATTGCTCTGTATATCCCCGAAGGCACGAAAGACGTTTACGATAATGCCGATGTCTGGAATTCGTTCAGGCTTGTGACCAACTATGCCCTTAGCATCGGTACATTCACCGGCGGCAGTGTCACGGTAGACAAAACCAGATATGACGAAGGCGATCCTGTCACATTAACCATCGTGCCGGACGCAGGCTATGTACTGAGTAACATTTCGGCATATAAAACCGGCAACGCAGGCATAACCGTCGCCCTCTTCGGCACCGGCAACAGTCGTACCTTTACGATGCCTGCCTGTGACGTGACAGTCGAAGCTGTCTTCCGAAATCCAACCATGGAAGCAGCAGTCAATACCGCCCGGGAACTTATTGAAGCGGCAACTTATCACTTCGCTCAAGCCGAGGCAAACACGAATGCCGCCGTAAAAACAGGACTGGCCGCTCAAATCAATGCCCTTGCAGGCATAAGCGCCACCGGTATCGACCCGGTAACGGCATCCGCGATTACGATAAGCAACTTTACTGCTGCCGTTACGGACGGAGCAGACGGCAGTTTTACGTTTACCGTATCTCTTTCTAAAGGCAATGCTACCGCTACTACTGCAAGCCGGAGTGGAACGATTACAGCGGCTGTCAACGAACGAACGCCCGTTATCAGCGCACATCCGCAGGATGCAAAAATAAATATAGGCGGCAGTGTAACGCTGACTGTTACGGCAAGCGTGAACGACGGCGGCACTCTGTCTTATCAATGGTACAGCAATACGTCGAACAGCAATACAGGCGGCAAAGTCATCAACGGCGCCACCGGCAACAGCTATTCGCCACCCACAACTGTGAAAGGTACAATCTGGTATTATGTCGTGGTAACGAACACAAACAACCGGATGTACTATACAGTCAGCGTAACAAGCCGCGCAGCATCCGTAACGGCAGATAATATATACCAAATAACTGTCGCACCGGCAATCAACGGCAGTGTAACCGCAAACCCGGACGCAGCGGCGAGTGAAGAAACGGTTACATTAACCATCTCGCCCGCTACAGGGTATATGCTGGACCGCATTACGGCATATAAAATCGACGGGACAGGCGCATCCGTAGTCCTCTATGGCAGCGGCAACGGCCGTATCTTCATTATGCCTGCCTGCGGCATAATAATCGAAGCAACGTTCAAGGTGGCGCCTCCCAGTAGCATGGAAAATGTATCTCTATCGAAAATATCCATCTATCCCAATCCGGTGAAGCACGATTTATACATCCAAAGCGATTATCCCATCGAAAAGGTAGAAATCTACAACCAGTCGGGTATCTGTGTGTTGGCAGATGAAGCATTTACCGGAAAAACGGATGTTTCCCACTTGTCCGCCGGCGTGTATTACGTACGTGTGTATGCGAACGGAGCGTTGGAAAACAGGAAGATTGTTGTGGAAAACTAAAAACTAAAAGTTAAAAACTAAAAGTTGGCTGGCGCCTGTTTGCTGCGCTTTGCGCAACTTTTAGTTTTTACTGACTTTGCTGCAACGAAATCCGGAATGGATTTCATCTTGGTAGCCCGAACGTTTTAACGTCGGGTGTATGTGCGACGTCGAAGCAGAGCGGCGAAGCCCCGAAATATTTCATACAAAGATATTTCGGAGCTTCGCCGCTCCGGTACAAGTTACAACGGTTATCCCCGTCGGATGCCTTCCGGCGTCATTCGCAGCAAAAAGCAGTCGCCCGACATGAGGAGCCAGGAAAAAGTGTTACCTTTGCGGGCAGGAAACATTGACTGTTCTGTTGAGGAATATAAAGCGACGGCAAAATGAAAAATTTAGACTGGAGAATAATCTAAGTATTAAAAATTGATAATAAATAGTTGTATGCAAAAACAAAAACTCACGATAAAAAGTCTGATAGCTCTTGCCCGGCAATTTTGCGAACAAGAATCCAAAATGCCCAACAGTTCGCTATTTGGCGTAACTGATGGTAAAGCTGTTGGTACATACATTGAGCATAAGTTCAAAGATTTTTTGCTTTCAAAATACGATTTGCCGGCGGGCAGTTCTGCGAGCGGTATTGATTTGCCTTCAGATGAAATTAATACCGACATAAAAGTTACCTCAATCAAGCAACCACAATCTTCGTGTCCTTTCAAAAACGCTCAACAAAAGATTTTCGGTTTAGGCTATAATTTGCTGATTTTTGTTTACGACAAACAAGACGATGCAAAAACCAAAACAGCTTTACTGGATTTTGTAAGTTGCTCGTTTATTGAAAAAGAACGGACAGCCGATTATCAGGCCACGACTGCTTTATTGCAAATGATTGAAAACAAAGCCAACGCCGAAGATATTTTTGCGTATTTAAATGACCGCAATATTCCTGCCGATGAGATTACTCTAATAAACATGGCAGAGCAAATTTTGAAAAATCCGCCGAAAGTTGGCTATTTAACTATATCCAACGCTTTGCAATGGCGGTTACAATACGGACGAATTGTAACGCTCAAAGATAATATTTCAGGAATTACAAAAATTATAGACAAATGCTAATATGGATTTCAGCGGCATAGATATTGGTCTTAAAGCAATTTCTTTCTTCGAGAAAAGAAAATATAATTCTTTCAAAACGGTAAATATTGCCTTAAAAGAGAAAACGGGCATTGTTGATTTTTTTGGAAAGGAAGAAGAGTTTGTTCAATTGCAACAAACGTTGAATAGTAATCAAAATATTGTATCGGAAAACCGCATTGAATATGGCGATTTTCAAACCAATAAACAACTTGCCGAGTCTGTTTGCAATTATCTGAAGAACAAAAATCTAAAGCCTCAAATAATAGTTGAACCAACTTGCGGGAAAGGTAATTTTATAATTTCCGCAATAAAATCATTTCCATTACAACAGGTTTTCGGCATTGAAATTCAAGAGAAATATCTTTGGCGCTTAAAATTTGAATTGTTAGACTATTTTTTAACGAACCCAACAGCAAACAAACCACAAATAGAGTTATATCATTGTAGTGTGTTTGACTTCGATTTTGATATGGTTAAAAAGCAAATCGACAATCGAGAACTGTTAGTGATTGGAAATCCTCCCTGGGTAACAAACGCAACGCTTTCAACACTTAATTCAAAGAATTTGCCCAAGAAGTCTAATTTCAAAAATGTCAAAGGCATTGACGCAATAACAGGCAAAGGAAATTTTGATATTGGCGAGTGTATTTCATTGAAAATGTTGGATTTGTTTTCCAAAGAGAATGGTTGTTTTGCTTTTCTGATAAAAAACTCAGTAATCAAAAATATTGTTTTTGACCAGAAGAAGAATAAATATTCCATTTCAGAGATTGAAAAACATACAATCAATGCACAAAAAGAATTTGGGGCAGCGGTTGATGCGAGTTTGTTTGTTTGCAAATTCAATTCCATGCCTGCGCTTACGGCAAAAGAATTTGATTTTTACACGTCTAAACCTCGTGTTACTTTGGGCTGGGTAAACAATAAATTTGCTTCCGACACTGAAAAATACAAAAAATACCAGCATTTAGACGGCATCTGTCCGTTTGAGTGGCGACAGGGAATTAAACACGATTGTGCTAAAGTTATGGAATTGGAACGAATTGACAGCGGTTTCCGAAATGCACTCGGAGAAACGTTTGAATTGGAGGAAGATTTGGTTTACGGCATTCTAAAAAGCTCTGATTTGCAACAAGAAATCGTAGATACTTCACGAAAATATACCATTGTCACACAAAAACGAATTGGCCAGGATACACAAATAGTTTTAGAAAAACTTCCCAAAACAAACGCGTATTTACAACGCCATCAAGATTATTTTCTAAACAGAAAATCCAGTATTTACAACGGAAAACCGATGTTTTCAATTTTCGGCGTCGGCGATTATTCTTTCAAGCCCTATAAAATTGCCATTTCAGGACTTTATAAACAAACGAAATTCACGCTTGTAAAACCTAATGAAACCGTATTGTTACTCGATGATACCTGTTACTTTATCGGTTTCGACACACTCGAAGAAGCGCAAGGCATTCAGAATCTGTTAAACCAGCCCGAAACGCAGGAATTTATGGAATCATTTATGTTTCTTGATGCTAAAAGGGCTATTACGAAGGATTTGTTGATGCGAATTTCTTTAGTCCACTATTAAATAAAATTACATGGGATTAGAACGCGCTTTATTTCAAAGAACTGAATTGCTGGTAGGCGATGAATGGATGAAAAAACTGTCCGCTACGCGGGTAATTATATTCGGCACCGGCGGCGTAGGCAGTTGGTGTGCCGAAAGCCTGATTCGTTCCGGCATCCGGGAACTTACCGTCGTCGATTCCGACCGGGTGTGCGTGACCAATATCAACCGCCAACTTATGGCAACGGCACAAACGGTGGGCGAAGTGAAGGTAGAGGCGCTGAAAAGGCGACTGTTGGAAATCAATCCAACGGCGAAGATTCAAGCGCTTCAGATGATATACTGCGAAGAAACCAGCGAATCTTTTCGGTTGGAAAATTACGATTACATCATTGATGCCATCGACAGTCTGGAAAATAAGGCACATTTGATACGGGCGGCCTGTCAAACGAACGCCGTGTTTTTTTCTTCAATGGGCGCAGCCTTGAAGATGGATCCATCCAAGATTCAGGTTGCCGAGTTTTGGAAGGTGAAAGGCTGTCGGCTGGGCGCTGCTTTGAGGCGTAAACTGAGAAAAACAGGTTTGCCGGCGAAGAAATTTCTGTGCGTCTTTAGCGAAGAACTTATTGAGAATAAGGGAAAGAAAGTGTCTTGCGGAACAGAACAGTGCCTTTGTCCGAAAAACCGTACCGGTGCGGGAAATCCGGAACTGGTCAATCATGAATGGTGTAGCTCAAAAGCTCAAATCAATGGAACAGTGGCGCATACTACGGCGATATTTGGATTCACAATGGCGGGACTGGTGGTGCAGGATGTTTGCAAAGATTAGAGAGTGTGCTCAACCGCTTATCGACCATCGCTGTAAACTCGTAGTTTTTGAGTCCCCAATCCGGAGCAATTAACAACTCTTTGGGAGATTGGGAGGCAAAGCGTTCTATCACAAAATCGGGATTCAGTCGCCTTACAAAATCGACCAGTAAATCAATGTATTCTTCTACCTCGAACAGGTGAAACCATTCGGGATGTTCCTCAAACTGTTTCGCCATCTGCGTATACCGGATGAGTTGCAGTTGATGCAACTTAATGGTCGTGAGCGGCAACTCAGAAATTTTATCTGCATGAGAAAGTATCATTTCTTTCGATTCTTTGGGCAGGCCGAGGATGAGATGCGCTCCGGTCATGATGCCCCGGCGGGCGGTCTTTCGGATAACGTCTGCCGCCTCCGCGTAAGTATGTCCCCGATGGATGAATTGCAGGGTATCTTCGTTGGTCGACTCAACGCCATACTCTATCAAAAGAAAAGTGTTGGTCGACAGCTCTTCAAAATAATCCAATAATTCCTCACTCACACAATCCGGACGGGTGCCGATAATCAACCCGACCACTTGCGGATGAGATAATGCTTCTTCGTACTTTTTCTTCAACGCCGACAATTCGCCATAAGTATTGGTATACGCCTGAAAATATGCCAAATACTGCATGTCCGGATATTTGTGAGAAAAAAAACGGATGCCTTCCTCCAACTGTTTTCCGATGGATTTTTCCGTACGGCAATACTCCGGACTGAACGTTTGATTGTTGCAATATGTACAACCGCCGAAACCCTTGCGGCCGTCGCGATTGGGACAGGTAAAACCTGCGTGAATGGAAATCTTCTGCACTTTACCGGTAAAATGCCCTTGCAGGAATGTTGAGAAGTCTTTATACGCTTTCATGAACAGTTTGTGCCCGCAAATGTACGTAATATTCTGAAAATCGTGTTATATTTGCAGCAAACAATTCAATATGAAACGATTATTCATTATTTTACTATCTTCATCCCTTTTAATCAGTGGATTACAAGCTCAAACAGAAAAACGTGACATCACGTTGGAAGACATCGTAAGCGGAAAGTTCAGGCCGAAAAAAATCGCTTCCCTCCAGTCATTGCCGGATGGAGAGCATTATTCCATGTTAAGTGAAGACCGTTCGGCCATCCTGAAATACGCCTACAAGACGGGAAAGGTGGTCGATACCCTTTTCAGCGTCAAGAAAGCCCGCGAATGTACCATCCGTACAATCGACGGCTATCAAATCAGTTCCACCGGATTCAGGATAATTGTTTGGACAAACACCGAACCGATTTATCGCCGTTCCCGAAAGGTCGACGTTTACGATTATAACGTCCGCCGAAACCTCATCAAGCCACTTTCCGACCAGGCCGGCAAACTGATGCTGCCGACTTTTTCGCCCGACGGAAGGATGTGCGCCTACATCCGCGACAACAATATTTGGCTGAAAAAATTCGATTACGACACGGAATCGCCGATCACGAAGGATGGAAGTCCCGGTAAAATCCTCAACGGTCTGGGAAGCTGGGTGTACGAAGAAGAATTTAAGGCCGTCAACCTGATGAGCTGGTCGCCCGACAGCAAAGTGCTGGCATTTATCAAATCGGACGAAACGGATGTTCCTTCTTTTGACCTTCAACGGTTTAATGAATCGCTTTATCCGACCCTGCAATCATATAAATATCCCAAAGCCGGAGAAAAAAATGCAACGGTAAGCGTACACGCCTACAACGTGGATACGAAGGATGTCAAAAAGATGGATTTGCCTGTTGCTTCGGACAATTATATTCCGATGATAAAATTCACCACTCAGCCCGATCAGCTTGCCGTGATGGTATTGAACCGGCAACAAAATGTTTTCAGGATGTATTACGCCAATCCTCATTCAACGGTTGCCAAGTTGATATTGAAAGAAGAATCTTCCTCATATATTGATCCCGACTGGCTGAATGCCATCCATTTCACGGAAAGTAATTTCACATACGTAAGCGAGTCGGACGGATATGCACATATTTATTTGTACAGTCCGACAGGTGTTTTGCAACGGCAAGTAACTTCCGGCAGTTGGAATGTGACGGATTTTCTGGGTATTCATCCGCTTAACCTCACCATCTATTATGAGTCGGCAGAAGAAAGTCCCCTGCAACGATCCGTTTATTCGATAGACAGCAAGGGAAAGAAAACAAAACTATCTTCAGAACAAGGATTTAATCAAGCCCGTTTCAACAGTAATTTCACTTATTACATTGGCAATTATTCCAGTGCCGGAGTGCCCGACAAGACCGGTATCTATAATAAAGATGGAAAAGAATTGGCCGTTTTATCGGACAATAAGCCGCTCCAGTCTTCATTAGCTTCATATAAAATATCTCCGAAAGAATTTTTCACCGTCACAAACCCGGAAGGTTATGAGTTAAACGCATGGATGATGAAACCGGCCGATTTTGACGCCTCGAAGAAGTATCCGGTCGTCATGGTTCAATACAGTGGCCCCGGCTCTCAAAGCGTATTGGACGAGTTCGAAATGGGATGGGAACAATATCTTGCGAATCAAGGTTTTATCGTTGCTTGCGTAGATGGTCGAGGAACGGGCGTGCGCAGCGCTGCCTTTCAGAAGTGTACTTACCTGAACATGGGCATTCTGGAATCCGACGATCAAATAGCATCTGCGCAATGGATGGGAAACCTGCCCTTTGTCGACAAAAACCGCATTGCCATCTGGGGATGGAGTTACGGAGGAACGATCACCTTACTGTCCATGAGTCGCGGAAATGGAACTTTCAAAGCCGGAATAGCCATTGCGCCCGTGACCGACTGGCACTTGTACGACACTGCCTACACGGAGCGTTACCTGCGTACTCCGAACGAAAATTCCAACGGATATAAACAGGCTTCCCCGGTGACTTATGCCGATCAGTTGCAAGGAAAACTCCTGTTGATACACGGTACTGCAGACGATAATGTGCATTTTCAAAATACCCTGCGTTATTCCGATGCCTTAGTCAAAGCCGGCAAACAGTTTGATATGCAAATATATGCCGATAAAGATCATAGTATTTCCGAAAAAGAAACCCGCTTGCATTTGTATTCTAAATGCTGTAAGTTTCTGAAAGAAAATTTATAAAATCCATAAACCCAGATGTTGATGAAAAAACCTGAATGGCTTAAAATTCGCTTAGGCGGAAACGAACAATATGCGGAAACGAACAGGATTCTTTCTGCTCGCGGACTGCACACGATTTGCCAAAGCGGAAGATGTCCGAACAAAGGAGAATGTTGGGAACGGGGAACGGCCACGTTTATGATTGGTGGAGATATATGTACCCGCTCCTGTAAGTTTTGCAATACGAAGACCGGAAAACCGTTGCCGCTGGTTGCCGATGAAGCGGATAAAATTGCAGAATCTGTCCGCTTGATGGGGTTGAAACATGCGGTAATTACGTCCGTCGACCGGGATGATTTGCCGGACTTGGGCGCTGCTCACTGGGCGAAAACCATTCGTTGTGTCAAGTCGTTGAATCCGGGGATTACGATGGAGGTGTTGATTCCTGATTTTCAAGGGAAGACGGCTTGTCTGGATGTTGTTGTGCAGGCGTCTCCCGATATTATTTCCCACAACATGGAAACGGTCAGGCGATTGACGCCTTTGGTTAGAAGTGTGGCAAAATATGATACCAGTTTGGAAGTGTTGCGGTATATTGCTCAATCGGATATTCCGGTGAAATCCGGCCTTATGTTGGGATTGGGAGAGGAGGAAGAGGAAGTTGTGGATGCGATTCGGGACATCTTTCAAGCCGGTTGCCGGTTGCTTTCCATTGGTCAATACCTTCAGCCATCGGCCAAAAATCTTTCTGTATCGGCATACATTACACCGGAGCAGTTCGACTGTTATAAAGAACTGGCTTTGCAAATGGGATACAGGCATGTGGAAAGTGCGCCTTTGGTCAGGACTTCGTATGCTTCGGATTCGTTTATTAGGCGGTGAGAATTGACAGGTTATTGAATGTTCTCAGTCGACGCATTTCCGAAATAATAAATATACGAAACAGGCTAAAGCAAATATGATTGCTCCGATACATCCGTAGTTACTATCTTCTGAATTGGATGAGATTATAATATTGGTTCTTTTGTGAGATTCTTCTATGTCCTCAATATCTCCCATATAAAGATCATCTTCTTCGTTCATTTCCCGGTAACGCAAATCTTCTTCCATTTCCTGGAGAAAGACGTCTTCGTCGTCCATTTCTTGGTAAAATTCTTCGTTATCATCCATAATATGCTATTTATTGGTTTCAGATGAGTATTTGATACCTCGTTGTTGAGGCTTCGCAAAAGTACATTTTTATTTTGAAATTTAAATTTTTGGAATAAATTTTCTTAGTCTTTATATTCTGCACGGGATGGTTTTGTGCATTGCTTCATTCTTGTGATTAGGATTTCTAAACATTTGCCCTATTTTTCTGCCTCTGAAAAGAAGCATTCTTTGTTCTTCCGTCGCACAAATTGTGCGATATAAGACTATTTTTGTGCGTTTTTCAACAAATAATGATTTTCATTCTTATTCTTTAGTCAAAATGGATTTGTAATAAGGGATTGAAAATCGGTCAATTGTAGAATCGCTTTTCATCAAAACGAAAATGATTTATTAATAGGAGTGGAGTATAGCGGGCTTGAACCCGTGATGCTGTATCTAATTAATAATTAGCATTTTAGCTTCGATGAAACATGCAATCGCACAAAACATTCGCACAAAACAACAAAGAACACTTGCTTGTTACGGGGGCAAAGGTATGTTAAATTTTCAAATACAAAAATTTTTAAGCAATTATTTTTTAGAACCTAAT
>JAISFI010000085.1 GCA_031263685.1 Dysgonamonadaceae bacterium
TGTGTGTGTGTGTGTGTGTGTGTGTGTGTGTGTGTGTGTGTGTGTTGCGAAATTATTCGGAACTTCCAAATAATCTTCGTTAAAGAAATATAAATTCACACTGTTCATTTCCACGACTATCATAACTTTTAAAAAGTTTGGCGCAAAAGTAATGCAAAAAATTGAAAAACAAAATATTCGGAGAGATTTTTTTAAAATTACGAATGATGGGTTCAAAACATGCGCGCACTATCCAAGTTTTCGTTTTTAACTTTTCGTTTTTCGTTTTTCGTTTTTACTGTCCGTGTGTATTTGGAAAATTTCCCGTACATTTGTCCGCAATTTTAAAAACGTATGCATGCAAACGTTGAACGACGAAGTTAAGAAAGCTTGTAATATCCTGATTCAGGGAGGAATTATCCTCTATCCCACCGATACGGTTTGGGGCATCGGCTGCGATGCCACGAATGAAGAGGCTGTTGCAAAAATTTGTCAAATCAAACAGCGTGCAGATCATAAATCGTTCATTATTTTGCTGGATACGACGGCCAAACTGGACTATTACGTAGAAGATTTTCCGGAAATTGCCTTAGACTTAATCGAACTTTCGGAAAAGCCGTTGACGATTATCTATTCTAACGGCAAGCATCTGGCAAACAATCTGATTGCCGATGATGGAAGTGTCGGTATTAGGATTACTAAAGAAGATTTTTCTGCCCAACTTTGCCGGCAATTGAAAAAACCACTGGTCTCTACCTCTGCCAATATAAGTGGTGAAGCGGCTCCTCGAAACTTTTCCGAAATCGCTTCCGGGATACTTCAGGCCGTAGATTATGTGGTTGATTACAGGAGGAACGAAAAAACACAATTTGTCCCTTCAAGTATTATTAAATTAGGAAAAAACGCTCAAGTAGAGATTATTAGAAAATGAATGAACAAAGACAAAGAATAAAATATATCGTCGGAGATTTCATAGCCGTAGCATTGATGTGGTTTATCTTCAATATCATCCGCCTGAATGATATTTCCACTTGTTTTGATTTTTCGAAACTCACTACATTCATCACCGACAGTACGGTTATTAAAGGACAAATAACAGTCCCGTTCTGCTGGGTTATACTGTCTTATTATTCGGGATATTACAATCAACCCTTAGGAAAATCACGCTTAGAAGAGTGTATCACTACCTTTTTTACAAGCTTGACAGGCACGTTAGTGATCTTTTTCTTAGTGATATTGAATGGCTTGTCGGACAATGAAAACATTTATAACAAACTGTTTTTTGCCTTATTTTTTCTGTCGTTTGCTACGGTATATGCTTCCCGTTTGTGCATTACGCAAGCAGCGGCCAAGAGAATCCGGCGGCGGGAATGGATGGTAAAGTCTCTGGTTATCGCTAAAGGGGAAAAGGCGGAATATATGACTCATTTGCTGAAACGTCCTATCGATGCCGTCGCATACAGTATCGAAGGCTTTGTAGATCCCGACTGTCCGGGAGATTTAACCGAACTGATAGCCGAAAAACAAATATCCGTATTGATCGTTTCTATTGATAGCAACGATGATGCCGATCTGTTAAAAATGCTACATTCGCTCTATCAATATCATCTTCCCATCAAAATACCGCTAAGCAATCATAAAATACTGACGGGAGGTATAAAGACTCGATCTATTACAGGAGTTCCTCTGATAGATCTTGCTTCCAACAAGTTCAGCGAAGCGGAAAAAAATATCAAGTACAGTTTGGATAAAATTATATCTGCCTTGTTGATGGCGCTTTTAAGTCCCCTTTATGTCTTGCTGGCTTTGCAAATCAAACTATCGTCCAAAGGGCCTGTGATATTCAAGCAAGAACGGGTGGGATACAGAGGAAAGGTTTTCATGATGTACAAATTCCGGACAATGGTCGAAAATGCGGAAGAATCCGGCCCGATGCTTTCTTCTTTAGACGATTGTCGAGTGACGAATTTCGGTCACTTCATGCGGAAATATCGCCTGGATGAATTACCACAGTTCTGGAATATACTGAAAGGAGACATGTCGCTGGTTGGCCCGCGTCCCGAACGCAAACATTATGTGGATAAGATTGTCCAAACGGCGCCCTGGTTTTATCTCTTACAGAATATTCGTCCGGGTGTAACCTCTTGGGGAATGGTGAAATATGGATATGCCACTACCATAAAACAAATCATAGAACGAGTAGAATACGACATCGTATACTACGAAAATATGTCCTTATTCATTGACTTTAAAATACTAATTTATACGATAAGAACCATTTTCATGGGGAGAGGAATTTAATGAAGATAATAGAAAGCTATATGAATCTCTTGGCTTGGAGAGAAAAGCATATTAAAGAAAAGCATTTTATTTTATTTATCAGTTTGTTGGTCGGCCTGTTCACGGCGGCGGCGGCTTTGATTTTGAAATGGATTATCCATTCTGTACAAAATCTTTTGACAGACGATTTGCATATCAACGAAGCAAATTATCTGTATCTGATCTATCCCATTATTGGGATTTTACTGTCCGGACTTTTTGTCAAGTATATCGTTAAGGACGACATCAGTCACGGGGTGACAAAAATCCTGTATGCGATTTCTCAACGCAAAAGCCGCATCAAACCGCACAACACTTGGAGTTCCATCATCGCGAGTTCCATCACCATTGGCTTTGGTGGATCGGTAGGAGCGGAAGCGCCGATTGTATTGACCGGATCGGCGATAGGTTCCAATCTCGGACGCTTTTTCAAGATGGAGCAAAAAACGCTGATGCTGTTGGTTGGTTGTGGCGCGGCGGGCGCTATTGCAGGAATTTTCAAGGCGCCGATCGCAGGACTGATCTTTACAATAGAGGTGTTGATGCTCGACTTAACGATGACTTCCGTGTTGCCGCTGCTGATTACTTCGGTCACGGCAGCAACGGTTTCTTATATTTTTACGGGAACTTCTGCTATGTTTGAGTTTACGCAGAAGGAAGTATTTACTATTTCCCGCATCCCTTTTGTGCTGATGCTGGGCGTGCTGTGCGGGTTGATTTCCCTGTACTTTACGCGCGGTACCCGTTGGATAGAAGGGATCTTCCGCAAGATAAAAAACTATTGGGGAAAATTTGTCTTCGGAGGTATCACCCTGAGTTTGCTGATATTTATTCTTCCTCCGCTTTACGGCGAAGGTTATGAAACCATCAGCATGTTACTCTCCGGAAATGTGGAACAGTTGACTGCCGGAAGTTTTTTCTATCCCATACGGGGTGAGTTCTGGGGATTTCTGCTGTTCCTCGGATTAATTGTCCTTCTGAAACAGTTTGCCACGGCGGCGACCAATGCCGGTGGCGGTTGTGGAGGTATATTTGCACCAGCCTTGTATTTGGGTTGTATTTTAGGCTTTGGATTTGCCGGCGTCATGAATCATTTTAGCTTTGGCTCACATCTTCCGCAGGAAAATTTCGCCCTGATGGGGATGGCCGGTATGATGGCCGGTGTCATGCACGCTCCGTTGACGGGCGTCTTCCTGATTGCCGAGTTGACCGGTGGCTATGATTTGTTTCTTCCCCTGATGATTGTATCTATCAGCGCCTATATTACTATCATAGCGTTCGAACCGCACAGTATTTATGCCATGCGTTTAGCCCAGAAGGGCGAACTGCTGACGCACCACAAGGATAAAGCCGTACTGACGCTGCTACACCTGGAAAGCGTCATCGAAAAAGATTTTGAAGTCGTATATCCCGAAATGACCTTGGGCGATGTTGTAAAGACAATCGCTACCTGTGGCCGAAATGCTTTTCCCGTTGTAGACCAGAATGGTGTCTTGAAAGGGATTGTCTTACTGGACAATATCCGGAATATCATGTTTCGTCCGGAATTATACAACCGGTTTATCGTCCGGAAATTTATGGTTTCTCCGCCGGCCAAGATCAATATCAATATGCCGATGGAAAAGATCATGGGTATTTTCGACGATACAAAGGCCTGGAACTTGCCGGTGGTAGATAATGACGGTAAATATTGCGGCTTTGTGTCTAAATCCCGGATATTTAACGCTTACCGGGAGGTGTTGCTGGATCATTTTTCGGAAGAATGATCCTGGAAGAATAAGCGTCGTTTTTTTAACACTCAACAAGTATGGAGAAGAAAGATTTACGAATCGTGTTTATGGGTACGCCCGACTTTGCGGTAGAAAGTCTGCGGGCATTGGTCGAGCAGCATTACCGGATTGCAGGCGTAGTCACGATGCCCGACAAACCGGCCGGGCGGGGATATAAAGTGCAGTATTCGGCCGTCAAGGCTTATGCTTTAGAACAGGGATTGCCGCTCTTGCAACCGGAAAAACTGAAAGATCCGGTTTTTATAGAATCTTTAAAAGCCTGGAACGCGGATATACAGATTGTTGTCGCATTCCGTATGTTGCCGGAAATAGTGTGGAATATGCCGCGCCTGGGCACGATTAACTTGCACGCTTCCCTGCTTCCTCAATATCGGGGAGCGGCTCCCATCAACTGGGCAATTATCCATGGAGAAACGGAAACCGGTGTCACTACATTCTTCCTTACGCACGAAATTGATACGGGTAACATTATCTTTCAGGAAAAAATAATGATCGGCGAGCGGGATACCGTTGGAATCGTCCACGATAAATTAATGT
>JAISFI010000109.1 GCA_031263685.1 Dysgonamonadaceae bacterium
TGGAAACTGTTTACAGCCACAAGTCCCGGAGAAGAATTTGACTCCCAAAAATTCATTGTCCAGGATGCAGGCGACGGTTATGTCCGGTTCATTAACAAGCACAGCGATATGATTTTGGAGATTTTCGACGACGGACTTTCTACCGAAGGAGCCAAAGTATGGCAAATAACCGACGTCCGGCAAGACGGCGCTTTGTGGAGACTGATCGATACATCGCTTTCCATCCAGGCAGCAGGGGAAGAAGAAACCGGTTCCCGGATTATTGTTTATCCCAATCCGGTGAAAGAAAGCCTGAATATGGATCTGCCCGCCGAATGGACAAACAGCCGCTTTGTTATCCACAATGTCAGCGGTCGTGCCGTTCAATCGGGACTTGTTACCCCTCATGCGATTCCGGTTGCCCGTCTTGCCCCCGGATATTACATACTAAAAGTTTACAAGGAAAACGGGGTACGCATCGCCTCTTTCATAAAACAATAAAAATCACATTAAACATTTATACAATGAAGCATACATTTTATATCGCCGCATGGATAGCATTTTCTGTTTTTTCGTTAACAAACAGCCGTTTGCAGGCTGCGATCATCCTTACGGATCTCAAGTGCGAAAACCTGGTGAATCCCAACGCAATTGATAACACGAAGCCGCATTTTAGCTGGAAAATAAAATCAGATCAGCCGATGCAGCAGGAAGCATACGAGATACAGTTGGCGTCCGACAGTACCGGCTTGCTAAACGGTTCGGTCGACTTATGGAACCCTGGTAAAATAAACGCCTCCACTTCCATAATGGTACCTTACAATGGCGCCGGATTAGCGCCGCGTTCACTCTGCTATTGGAGAGTCAGGATATGGAATGAACAGGGAGACGTTTCCCCCTGGAGTCCCATTGCCCGTTTTGGCGTCGGGATCCTGGACAAAAACGACATGCAGGGAAGCTTTATCGGATTAAATTCCGCGAGAACGCCAATCCTGCGGAAAAAATTCACGCTTGCCGACAGGCATACTTCCTTCTTGCATGTCAATTCATTAGGCTATCACGAAGTTTATATCAATGGGGAAAAAGTGTCTGAAGACGTTCTTTCCCCAGCCGTTTCCCAACTGAACAAGCGGTCGCTGGTGGTGACTTACGATGTAACGGATTATCTTCAACCCGGAGCCAATGAACTGGTTATCTGGCTCGGGCAGGGATGGTATAAACAGTCGGCTTACGACCGGGCGGAGATTCCGGGTGTAGCGAACGGTGCGGTAGTACGGTCGCAATTGGATATCCGGCAGGGCAACACCTGGAACACGCTGCTCGTTACCGATGCGAACTGGGAAGGACGGGCGAGCGGATACCTGGATACCGGAAGCTGGAACGCACTGCGTTTTGCCGGCGAGCGGGTGACAGCCGCAAACAATCCCGCCGACCTGAATCCAGCCACCCTGGATCAGTTGGAATGGCTTCCGGCAGCCGTCATCAACATTCCGGAGCATGAAATATCGCCCGAAATGACTGAGCCGAACCGGATTCAGGAAAAAATAAACCCCCAAACAATAAAAAATATAGCTATCCGTACCTGGCTGGTTGATATGGGGAAATCGGTGAACGGCTGGTTTGAATTGCGTTTGCCCAAATTAGACAAAGGACGCTCGATTATGATAGACTATACGGACGATCTGGATGCAAACGGACAATGGCAGGACATGATGGGAGGACAAGGCGACGAGTATATCGCTTCGGGAGAAGCCAATGAAGTTTTCCGGAATAAATTCAATCACCATGCCTTCCGGTACGTTAGAATATACAACCTGCCGAAGCAACCGGCAATAGAAGACATGAACGCTTACCTGATTCATACCGATTACCGTCCCGCGTCGTCGTTTGAATGTTCCGATCCCGACCTGAATGCCATTCACGACATGATCCAATACACCATGCGCTGCCTTGCCTTTGCCGGGTACATGGTTGATTGTCCTCACCTGGAACGCGCCGGCTACGGAGGCGACGGCAATTCCTCTACCCTTTCCCTGCAAACCATGTACGACGTTGCTCCCCTGTTCACGAACTGGCTGCAAGCCTGGGGCGACGCCATGCGCGAAGAAGGCAGCCTGCCCCACGTAGCTCCCAATCCGGGCGCCGGAGGAGGAGGTCCTTACTGGTGTGGATTCATCATTATGGCTCCCTGGCAAACGTATGTGAATTACAATGATGCACGCTTAATTGAAAAATATTATCCTGCAATGAAAGAATGGCTCGGCTATGTGGACAAGTATACGGTGAACGGCTTGCTGAAACGCTGGCCCGACACTCCGTACCGCGACTGGTACCTGGGCGACTGGTTAGCGCCCTCGGGCGTAGACTCCGGAGCGCAATCGTCCATCGATCTGGTTAATAACTGCTTCATAAGCGACTGTTTAGCCACGATGGAAAAAATAGCCGGCGTACTGGGGAAACCGCAGGAAGCGGCAGAATATGCGGAGCGCAGAAACCGCTTGAACCAATTATTGCACACAACCTATTTTACTTCGAGAAATAAGAGCTATTCCACCGGTTCGCAACTCGACATGACGTATCCGATGCTGGTAGGAGTAACTCCGGAAGAAGTATATGCCGGGGTAAAGGAACAATTGTTCTACACAACCAACCACAAACACCAGGGACACATTGCCGCCGGACTGGTCGGAGTACCAATACTGACCCGCTGGGCGATCGAAAACAAAGCCGTGGACTTTATTTATACGATGTTAAAAAAACGGGATTATCCGGGCTATTTATACATGATTGATAATGGAGCCACCACAACCTGGGAATCGTGGGATCGCGACCGGAGCCGCATCCATAACTGTTACAACGGCATCGGTTCCTGGTTTTATCAGGCGGTGGGAGGGATCCGCCCGGACGAAACAAATCCCGGCTACCGCCATGTCCTTATCGAACCGCAACTGCCGGAAGGCGTGACCTGGGCAAAGACCACGAAAGAATCGCCGTATGGTACCATCCGGGTCGATTGGGTATTGGAAACGAAGCAAACGCTAAAGGTAAATGTAACGCTTCCCGCAGGAACACAGGGAACTTTTGTCTTGCCCGAAAATACGCAAGCGTGTGAAGTGGATGGAACGGCTTACGCCGATATAAGCCAAAACATCGCACTGGAAAACGGCGATCACGAAATTGTCCTCTCTTTGAAAGCGGAAACGACTGCTGTTCCCGGTTTGCATCAACAAAGCACGCTTCCGGAAAAGATGAATCTCTATCCCAATCCGGCAGGCGAAACGCTTTATATTGATCCCGATGATCTGGACGTCAAAAAGGTTTGCATTTATGACGTACTGGGGAGCAAGATAAGGGAAATCAAAAACATTCAAAGCAGCATTGATTTGTCGTCCATCCATAAGGGAATTTATTATATCGCTTTAGAGACGGGCGAATTAAATCATTTCGTTTGTAAAAAAATAATGAAAATGTGAAAATCCTTTTAGTGGTATTCTTTTTTCTTATCGTCCTATAATAGTATAAGAAACAAGAATACAATACAGTATTTTATTATTAACAATTTAATTTCATTTATTTATTAACAATTTAATTTTTTACATCATGAAAAAAGTAAATTACAAAAATCGTTGGTTATCAACAGTCGCCCTTGTGGCAATGTCGTTAACATTATTCTCCTGTCTCTGGATTCGTTCCGTGACCATTCCCGAAACAGCGGAAGCAAATTCAAGCTTTGACGTTCGCATGGTCTTGGACATGAAGTATCCTTTTAACAGCGCCGATAACAGTAACATTTGTTTTGGTTATGTCGGCGTTCAGCTTCCTGTCGGATGGACCATTGAGGCGGATGAATTAGTCTTCGAATACTATCCCAATGAGGCGAATAAGGCAGCAGGAGGAGTATATTATGAAGGCACTTTTGAGGCAGATGAAGCCTATACGGAGATATGCGAAAGTAATAATCCTGTGGAAGAAGTGAGCGGTTATTACTGGGCAGGTTTCAGCACCCCGGATTTAATATCGGACAAGATGGACAGTGTTGTTGTTAAGATTAAGGTTCATACCGATAATCAAACAGGTGAAAAATACCTTACTTTGATTGCGCAGGAAAACGGAACCATAAAAGATGCGGATGGTAATGATATCAAACCGGCAACCTTGGACGATAATAAGCCCGCCGCCCGTGAGTGCAGTAAAAATATAGATGATCCGTCAGGAGCGCTGGACGATGACGGTAATCCCGTTCAGATAACGATATATGATAACAGCGAAGGCTGTATTTTCTATTCGGAGGCGATTAATGTAATTCCGAACAACGGCAACGGTATAAAAACGACCAACAAAGACGACAAGTCGTATAAAGTGTTGAGTTTGGGTAATGGTCAAGTGCGGATAGACCTGCAAAATAACCGGAAACTTGGCGCTACGGCAACAGTCTATAATACGCGGGGACAAATAGTAGCTACACAAGTATTGAACAGTACGGAAAATGTGCTTTCTGCTAATTTGGATCGGGGAGTTTATTCGGTAGCCGTACAACAGGATGGAGTACGCTCGTATAAAAAAGTGATGGTGAAATAGGAAAATAAACTAAAAACTAAAAGATAAAAACTAAAAGTTGGCTGACGCCTGTTTACCGCGCTTCGCGCAATTTTTAGTTTTTATCTTTTAGTTTTTAGTTTTTAATTATTTAGTTATGAGAAGGTTTATATTTATTGTCTTGAGTGTGCTGATCAATACCTGTGGGGTGCACTCTCAATCTGTCCCTGTTTTTTCTGAAGGAGAACGTGTGGTCTTTGTCGGGAACAGTATAACCTGTGGCGGACGTTATCATTCGTATATCTGGTTGTATTACATGACGCATTTCCCGGATCAGCGCATTACGGTTTTTAATGAAGGTATCGGAGGGGACGTTGCCGGGATGATCGCTCAGCGGATGGATAAAATTTTTGAACATAAGCCAACGGTAGTAACGCTTTCCTTCGGGATGAACGACGTCGGATACCGGGATTATTCCGATCCGGCAAACGACGATATCGGCAGGAACAGTGTAAAAACAGCTTGTGATGACTACCGGTTGATAGAAGCCGCCTACAAGCAATATCCGGACGCAAAAAAGATATTGATCGGCAGTTCGCCTTATGATGAAACATCCCGTTTTGATAAAGTTCCCTTTCCCGGGAAAAACAAACTCATCGAACAAATCGCTGATTTTTTACAGGAACGGGCGGAAAAGAACCAATGGAGTTTTATTGATTTTAATCGACCGATGGTTGCTCTGAATCAAAGGGAGCAAATAAATGATTCCACCTTTACATTGTGCGGCAGGGATCGTATTCACCCTTCCACAGACGGTCATACGGTAATGGCTTATTTATTTCTCAAATCGCAGGGACTTGTCAACAAATCGGTTGCAGACATCGAAATAAGCGCTTCGGACAAATCAATAAAACGTTCTGAAAATTGCCGTATTTCGGACTTGTCCGTATCTTCCGACGGACTTAGTTTTACCTATCAAGCCAAGTCATTGCCTTATCCGCTTGATTATTTTCATCATGATAATGAAAAACATACACAAGCCGATGCAATGCAAATAATTCCTTTTATGGAAGAAATGAATTATGAAGGCTTGTCTGTTTCGGGACTGTCCGGCGGTTATTATTTATTGAAGATTGACGGTCAGGAAATCGCCCGTTTAACAGAGCGCGAGTTGAAACGGGGGATCAATATGGCTTCGTATGGCAATACGCCTCAGAATAAACAGGCGCAGCAAATACGGGCAATGAATGAAGAACGTTGGTTTCTGGAGCGTCAGATGCGCGAATATTACTGGATGGAATATGGTCTGATGCGTAAAACGGATATGCTATGGGCGAGTAATGAGGCTGCTGTCGATACTTTACGCAAGTATCGCGTGACCGATCCGTTTGTTCGCATGAATACAGATCTGTGGTTGCGTTACATGCACAAAGGTATCCGCGAAGACTGCATAAAAGAGCAGCAGGATTTGGTGGAACGTATTTATCAGTCGAATAAACCGCAAGCTTTGAAAATAGAGCTGGTTAAATTATAATTGAAAATTCACAGGTATAAACAAAAGGCAGAAAGATGAAAAATAGCCATATTTTCGGATTCAATTCCGGGAATATGGCTATTTTTTTGGATTAGATTCCTGGAAAAAGGCTATTTTTTTGGAATCAAATCCAAAAAAATATACCTTTGTTGAAAAATAATACGACTATGTTTCATCGAATTCTTGAAAAAACAATCATGAAAAAGCTTGGCGGGAAAAAAGCAATTATCCTGACAGGAAGCAGGCAAGTAGGCAAAACAACCTTGTTAAGAGCCATTTTCAATGATTCTGTCGATACGCTTTGGATGAATGGCGATGAGCCGGATATACGCAATCTTTTTGAAAATATATCGTCCACCCGTTTGAAAAATATTTTTGGGGATAAAAAATACGTAATTATCGACGAAGCGCAACGCATCAATGATATCGGGCTGAAGCTCAAACTTATCACTGACAATATTCCTGAAATACAACTAATTGCAACCGGAAGTTCTTCATTCGACTTAGCCAATCAAGGAAATGAACCGCTCACTGGCAGGAAATGGGAATACCACCTATATCCCTTATCTTTTGCAGAAATGGCAATGAATCATGGATTGTTAGATGAAAAAAGATTAATCCGTCATCGTCTAGTGTATGGTTATTACCCTGAAGTAGTCGCTAATCCAGGCAATGAAAGAGAAGTTCTTAAACAATTATCAGATAGCTATTTGTACAAAGATATCCTGATGTGGGAACAAATCAAAAAACCGGAAAAATTAGTTAAGCTCTTGCAAGCTTTAGCTTTTCAGCTTGGATCACAAGTATCTTATTCCGAGTTGGGGCAATTGTGCGGCATGGATTCCAAGACTATAGAAAAATACATTGTACTCTTGGAACAATGTTATGTCATTTTCCGTTTAGGTTCTTTCCGGAGAAATCTAAGGAACGAATTAAAAAACAGTAAAAAAATCTATTTTTACGATAATGGGATACGCAACGCTTTAATCACTAATTTTTCTGCGATTGAAAATCGGACAGATACGGGTGCATTATGGGAAAATTTTCTTGTTTCCGAAAGGAAAAAGAAGTTGGCTTATGATGGATTGTGGCGTAATAATTGGTTTTGGCGGACAGTAGAACAAGCGGAAATCGACTATATTGAAGAAGGTGATGGAATGATATATGCCTTTGAATTTAAATGGAATCCAAAGGCGAAATATAAAATTCCCAAGTCGTTTTTGAATAGCTATCCGGATAATATTTTTCATATTATTCATCCGGATAATGTGGAAGATTTTCTTTTGTAAGCCTAATCTTTCTGTTTTTTGGTTCTTTTTTTCCCTATGATAAAAGGAAAATACCGGTTGATAATGTAAACAGGTATCCACATTAAAATCGTAACTCCGATTGCTAAGGCTAATTTCAGTCCGTACTGTCCATCAAAAAAATCATCATTAGCGTGCATTACTCTGGTAATCAATATGCTGAAAAGACGGATAGCATACGTGTGACAGGCCAACATGATGATTGTATTTGAAGCCATGTATTTGATGATTTTAGGTATGCGCCGGTGGTCGGTAAAGGCTTTTATCAAAATGAAAAGAGGAACAATCAAACTCAAACTGCATAATAGATTCAGCGGTATTGCCAGATATTTATCCGGATTTTCGAGTAACTGGAAGGTGCAGATAAAATAAATAATGAGTAAGATAAATCCGATATAAAAACGGCTTTTCATTTCCATGAAGCGGAAAAATTCTTTTTTATACAACGAAGCAATGCCATAATAAAAAATAAAATTGCAAACGTAATCCAACATCCATGGGACAGAAGAAAGGTCAATTAAATGAGAAAGATATGAGAGTGCAAATAAAATGACAACACTTATCTTCCGGTTTATTTTCCGGAACAGATAAAATAAGCACTGCATGGCAAACAACGCGGCGAGAAACCATAGGGGCCAATCGACAAGAAAAGGGCGTCCGTATAAATATTCAATCAAGGGTTGATAAAAAGGCATAGCTCTTTCTTCCGGAGATGAAAGATTTTTTCCAACCACTAACCAAAATAAATAAAAAAGAAAGAAAAAGCAGAAGTAAGGAATCAACAGTTGCTTGCTCCTGTGCTTGACAAAGTCAATAAAAGACGGGTACCTGGAAAAACTAAACAATAATCCGGCATAAAAAAAGAAAGACGGAAGACGTAAGTGCGATAAGGAAACTCCTGCAACTGTTCCACTAAGAGACGGTGGGCAATGAAACAGGATGACTAAAAAAATAGAACTAAACTTTGCTAAATCAATCCATTCAAAATGGGTGTAGTTTTTATTTGATGTATTTTTCATATCTTTGTAATCTCATATCAATATTGTTTATTATGGAAGATCTTTTAGCAATCATCGTTGACTCCGATTTAGAGAGTGTAACCG
>JAISFI010000137.1 GCA_031263685.1 Dysgonamonadaceae bacterium
GAACTGCCTATCATGACGGAAAAGGAACCGGGTTCGACAACAAATTCCCGGTCTTTGTTCCATAAGCCCAAATCTTGAGACGTCAATGTGAAGCGGACGGTCTTTTCTTCTCCGGCGGCCAGGCGGATGCGCTCAAATCCGCGCAGTACCTTTACATACGTCGTGACGGAACTGTAATCGTCCCGCAAATAAAGCTGCACTACTTCATCGCCGGCAACTTTTCCCGTGTTTTTAACCTTGCAGGTGATATGTACTTCGCCCTGGCTGTCGATTTCCGTCCGGTCTGTCTGCAAATCGCCATATTCAAAAGCCGTGTAGCTCAGGCCGTGGCCGAAAGGATACAGCGCGCCGTCGACGCTGATGCGTCCCTTGCTGTCGGAACCGGGCTTGAAGGGGAAGGCAAAGGGAATCTGTCCTACCGACCGGGGGAAGGTAACGGGCAGTTTGCCGCCGGGATTATTGTCGCCAAACAGGGTTTGGGCAACGGCATTTCCGGTAAATTCTCCCGGAAACCAGGCGTAGAGGATGGCGGGAACGTATTGCTGCGCCCAGTTGATGGTTGCGGCGCGTCCGTCTATCATCACCAGCACGACGGGTTTTCCGGTGGCGGCGACGGCTTCGAGCAACTGCTGCTGACGTCCGCACAGATTGAGGCTCGTGCGCGAATATTCTTCTCGCACCGTTTTTTCGTTTCCGCCCAAGACCATAATCACTGCATCCGAGTTTCCGGCCAGCCTTACCGCTTCGTCTATCAGCGTTTTTTCGTCATTGTCTAAGGGGACTGCATACATTTCGCTTTCGGGGAAATAGCGGTCGATGATGGCGCAGCCTTTGGCATACTGCACGTCTGCCGACGGGAGGAAGGCTTTAATTCCCCGGTAAACGGACTGAATGGGCGGATTGGCCGGCCCGTAACGGCAAATCAGATCGTTTACTTCATCGGCATTGGGGCCGATGACTGCGATTTTTTTCAGGGTTTTCGACAGGGGCAGCAGTCCGTCGTTTTTCAGCAGTACCATCGACTGAAGCGCGGCCTGCAGGGATACGGCTTTGTGCGTCTCGCTGTGAACGATGGTCTCGACCGTTGTTTCATCGCCCTTGTAGGGATTGTCGAAGAGTCCCAGTTGGAATTTGATGCGCAGTACATCGCTTACGCGACTGTCGAGGACGTCCATCGATATGTTGCCTGCTGCGACGGCTTTGCGGAGGGGGAGGATAAAGTTGCCGGGAAGCGTGAAGTTCGTGCGGACGTTCAGCCCGGCGTTGATGACCTGCGCTGCCACGTCTTCCGGAGTGGACTGTACTTTGTGCTTCGTCATCAGAAACTCTACGGCTTCGCTGTCGGAGACGACGTATCCCTTGAATCCGTATTGGCGGCGCAGGATTTCGGTCAGGAAGTAATGGCTGCCGGTGACGGGTTCGCCGTCGTAGTCATTGTACGAACTCATGACGCCCAGGGCGCCGGCTTCCTGAAAGGCTTTGCGGAAGGGTTCGAGGTAGAGCGTCCGCATTTCGCGCGGGGCAACGTGCGGGTCGGTGCGCGTTCCGCCATCACGTCCGCCGACGGGGATGCTGTAAACGGCAAAATGTTTCGGCGTGGAAATCAGGCCGTTTTCCTGGAGGCCGAGGATTTGCTGTTTTCCGAGTTCGCCGACCAGAAAGGGGTCTTCGCCGTAACATTCCACGACGCGTCCCCAGCGCGGATCCTGCGCAATGTCGAGGATGGGCGAGTAGATGTTGGTATATCCCAGTGCGCGGGCTTCGCGGGCGGTGACGCGGGCTATTTCGCGGATCAGTTCCCGGTTCCATGACGCGCCCTGTCCGCATTGTGCGGGAAAGAGGGTGGCGCGGTCGTGACACAGTCCGCGGATACCTTCGTTGGTAAAGTCGACCGGGATGCCGAGGCGGGTTTCTTCCACAAACCAGCGCTGTACGGTTTGCCTGTTTTTTACGCTGTGGGCGTAGGGGAAGGAGATTTTTGCGCCGAAGCTTCCCAGACCGTTGGCCTGTTCGTCGATGTTGGCGATGCCGTCTTTCCAGATTTCGTTTTTCCAGGCGGGGGTCGGCAGCGAGTCTTTCAATACCCGTCCGGATCCGTAGAGGGTGGCGAGTTGACAGGTTTTTTCGTCGACGGTCATTTGGGAAAGCAGGTTTTTCACTCTTTCTTCCAGCGGTTTCGACGGGTCTTCGTAGATGTCTTTGACGCCGTTTTTGTTGAAGTCGATCCAGGTGTTTTTGTAGATTCCCTGCGTCGATTGGCCGACGGTCATCGTGGCTGCCAGGCAGCAGGATGAGATGCTTAAAAGGATACGTTTTGTTCGGTTCATGTTATTTTATATTTGTTATAGTTGTTCTGTATGATCGAGACGAGCCACGTCGTCTCATCGAGACGAGCCTCGTCGTCTCATCGAGACGAGCCTCGTCAAATTGATCGTTCATCGCCGGTGAATCGATCGTTCACCGCCGGTGAATCGATCGTTCACCGCCGGTGAATTGATCGTTCACCGCCGGTGAATCGACTGTTCGAGCCTCGATGAATCGACTGTTCGAGCCTCGATGTACCGCTCGCATGAATCATATTCAACAGGTTTCCCGGTTTCATGATTTGTTTTGTTTTTTATAGCGTATCAGGGCTTCCACGAAATAATAGTCGGCATAAGTGAGCGGCACGTCGATTTCCGAACGGTTTGGCAGATTTCCCACGCCGTGTTTCAGGATAAAATTGCCGTTCGTATTTGTTTCGGCGAGGTATTCGGGAGATGAAAGCGTTGCTATCTGTTTTTCGGCCGCTTTCAGGTATTTTCCGGCGAGGTTTTTATCGGCGAAAGCGCTCAGCTCGATCAGGGCAGAGCAGATGATTGCTCCCGCCGAGGCGTCGCGCAGGGCATTGGGGATGTCGGGCGCATCGAAATCCCAGTACGGAATCCCGTCGGCGGGAAGACGGGGGTGATTCAGGATGAAGTTGGCGATTTTGATGGCTTGTGCAAGGTATTCGGGCTTTTTCGTTTCGCGGAACATCATGGTGTAGCCATACAGCGCCCAAGCCTGTCCGCGCGCCCAGGCTGAGGCATCGGCACAGCCCTGATGTGTCTGCCGGAGAGGAAAGCCATCCTGCAAAACGCCGTAGTCCACTACGTGGTACGAGCTTCCGTCGGGACGGAAATGGTATTTCATTGTTGTGTCGGCGTGCGAAACGGCGATGTGGAGAAAAGAGGTATCGCCCGACAGACGGGTGGCTTCGCAAAGCAGTTCGAGGTTCATCAGGTTGTCGATGATGACCGGGAAATGCCATTGCAGATGGTCCCACGAGCGAATGACGCCAAGCGCCGGATTGAAGCGGGTGGAGAGCGAGCGGGCGGCGTTCAGTATTACGTCCCGGTATGCGGGGTTGCTGGTCAGGCGGTATGCGTTGCCGGAGGAGCAGTAAATCATGAAGCCGACGTCGTGACTGCCGGTGTTGTACTGCTGACGTTCGATTCTCTCGGTAAGGGCTTCGGCGGCGGCTTTCAGCGAATCGCAAGCTGTGTATTCGTAGAGATACCAGAGCGTTCCGGCGGTAAAGCCGCTGCACCAGTAGGCGTCGTTTGAGGTGACGAGTTGACCACTGGGGTCGATGGAGCGTGGCAGACGTCCGTCCAGATCTTTTACCGAACGGTAGAGCGACAGGGTTTGTTTGGCCGAAAACTCAAGTGTCCGGTCGATGCTGTCCGTTGTGCATGATGAAACGGACAGGGCGGTTAGAATGATGAAAAGCAGTTTTTGCATGTTGTGAATGATGATGAATGATGAATAATTTCGTTCGCCTCGATTGGCGTATATGTTACAAGGCTCCAGCCCTGCAATTATTAAAACCGAACAAAACGGTATTTATTTTATTTCTTGTTCTGTTTTTGAATATTGCAAGGCTGGAGCCTTGCTTTTAACCCGGCGTAGCGTGGACGTTACGCCGAGCGTGCAACGCCCTGCTGCCGTTATGGATTTCTGCGGATTATCGCCTTATCGGCTGCGAAGTTCCATATCCTCCACCGCCGTGGAAGAGGTCGGAGGCTTTGCCGGCGAGCCACAGGTAGTGGTCGGAGCCGCGGCTGTCTTCATAGCCAACAAACCGCCGCGGCGTGTTCAGGGGCAGGCGACTGTCGGTTTCGCATTTGAAGATGCAGGTTCCTTCGTCCATCTCGTCAAACATAGCTACGTAGAGCATCTGCGACGCCGGTTTCACCTGGTTGTATGCCTGCCTGGCGGTTACGACCTGCGTCCAGAAGAAGTCGCCGCCGTTGCGGGGACACTGGTCGTAGGGATAAGAGGCCGCCGGTTCGTTGTTGTGCATGTTTGCCCAACTGAATCCGGGAGATACCGTTGGCACATAATCCAGCTTGTTCGTTTTGCACCACTGGAGGTCGGCGGGAATCATTTCGTTCATGCGGGAGGCGACGTTGTTGTTGTCATACCGTCCTACTCCCCAGGGCATGATGATGTCTACCCACTTTTTGAGCGATTCGTGGAAACGCTCATCGTCCACGCAGTCGCCGTTGAGCGTGCGCCAGTTGTAGGGAACGCCCAGCATGATGGAGACTTTTTTCTGTTCCTCGCCCCGAATGTTTTCGCAGATGCGGTCGAAGATCTGCGGATTGAAGCCGCGGCTGGTGAATCCGTATCCCCAGAGCGAAAAGACGGGTTTGCCGTTGTGACGGAGAAAGGTCGGGTTTTCGACGTTGTCGAAGAGCTTGAAGCGTTCTACAATCTCGTTCCAGTCGGACGTGATGCGGTCGTAGTCCTGTTCGCTTCCTGCGCTGCCGTCGTACATGACGGCGATGGCGCGGCCATATTTTTTGGCCGCTTTCAGGCAGTGTTCCAGTACCATGTTTACACGGGTTTTCGCCGTTCCGCCGGTGGTTTGGGATACGAAACGCTGCACGAAAACGCCGTCGATGCCGTAGTCTTTCATCCACTTGAAATGCAGATCGACCGACGAATAGTCGCCGCTGCTGAAGAGGTAAGCCTGCGTGCCGTCGGCGTACTTGAATCCGGGGGCGGCGTATGCTTTTTCGTATTCGGTCATGTCCGGCCAGAAGTCGATGTTGATGGAGCCGGGTTTTAACTGTCCGTCGTGTGGATAGTGCACCCAGCCCATTCCCGTGGGATCGCCCTGGCAGGAGAACCAGCCCTGATAGCCGCACATCACCAGCCGGTTGTAGGAGGTGTAGAGGCAGCCGGTTTCGTCGTAAACCACTTCGTTGGGATTGGGCGGGGTGGGCGTATCGCCGCCGGGGGTTTCTGTCGGCGGGGTTTGGGGATTGGGATCTGCGGGGTCATCGCCCCCGCAGTTCCACATCAGCATCCCGCTTAATAGGACGGTGATGAATAAATGCTTTTTCATTTAATCCGGACTTTTTGCGTATATACTTTCCCGTTCAGGGAAACCCTGGCGATGTAAAGCCCTTTCAGTTGACCGACGGGGGCGCTTAATGCTGTTCCCCGTGCAGATTGCTGTGCGACGGACTGTCCGCTGACGGCATAGAGGGTCAGGTTGATGCTGCTCGATTCCGTGGTCTTTACCGTCAGGCGGCCTTCCTGCTGCTCGATGCTTACGGCATCTTGCAGGTCGACCGGTGTAATGCTGCTGCTGGCGCCGTATTCTATGGCTCCCGCGCTGCATTTTCCGTTGGCAAAGGTACGGATACCGCCCAGGGCGTCGGTATTGATTCCGATGTTTTGGAGAAAGGTGGCGTTGCCGTAGGCCACGGCGTTGGAGCCTTCGGACAGTTTATAGACGTTCAGGTTTGCATCAAGCACATCGACTCCCGACTGGAGTTCAAAACGGTTGAATGTACGCGACATATAGTTCCAATAGGTGTTTCCGGTATACGACTCTTCGGGTATTGTTCCGGCGGCCACCCAAACATTGCCGATGAATGAGTTGCTGACTTGCAGTTGGGAAGAGAAAGGTTCATAACCGTACACAAGGTCTTCGGCCGTTGTACCGCTGTTTACCGCATTTCCTTCTATAATAGAGTTCAGGATGCGCAACGTTGGCCTGTTGGTGACTTCTTCCTGCTTAATCCCTGCTCCGCTTCCGCCTCCCGAAGTTCCGATATTATCTACCATGGTTGTGTTGATGATATTGAACGTTGCGCTTGTCGGTACGCCGTAAATATAAACGGTGCCGCCATTTCCTCCATTTACGTTGCCGGAAAAAGTACAGTTAATGATATTGACGGTGGGATTTTCCGCTGCTAAACGAAAAAACAGGCCGCTGCAACTGGCTCCGCCCTGATTAGAGCGGTTTCCAATAAAGGAACAGGCCTCAAAGCGAAGTTCTACGGAAGCATTTTGCGTGTCCTGGATATAAAATGCGCCTCCTTTTAATGCTACATTGGATTTGAAGAGGCAGCTCTTAAAGCTGATGCCTGTGGTCTTGTCAACCTGTATGGCGCCGCCTGCCGGCTGACTTTCGCCATCTACTGCATGGTTGTTTTCAAAGATTACGTTTTCGGCCACCAGTGCACCGCCGTTTACGTGAACAGCGCCGGCTTTATTAAAGCCGTATCCGTTTGTCAGCGTAAGCGTTTTCAGCGTTAATGTACCGGCCGTTATCCGGAACATGCGCCCTGCCTGCCATGTTACTACTTCATCAAAGCCGACGAAGCCCGAAGTGACGGCATCGCCCTCGATGGTGACATTTTTGCTGATTTGAAGACCTGTTCCGAGGTCGCCGTCGCCCACCGGATTGAGGGGATCGTTGCAGGTGTAAATCAGCCCCGATACGTGGATGGTTCCGTTTTCGTCGACCGAGGTCAATGCCTTGCCGAGTGTGGCGTAGGGCGTAGCAGAGGACGCGCCGTCATTACTGTCGTTTCCCGTGGCGGAAACGTAAACTTCATTGGCAGAGGCAAACATGGCGCTTCCGCAGATAAACACGGCAAGGAGTGCCTTTCTTAAATCTATTTTTTTCATGTTGTTTGAAATTTTATTTGATGATTATACTGGTTACTTCTATCTGCCCGGAGGCGCGTACTTTTTTCAGGAGATATACGCCATGGAGGTTCGGTTGCGCGATTTCCGTTCCCATGAGCGTGTAATACTGTGTGCGGACAACGGGATTGTCGATGTTGGCCGCCTTCGCGGGTTTCAGTCCGGTGGGAGGAGGATTGTCGACGACAGGCCGTTCAATGGCTCCCGCATCGCACAGGTCATCCTGTTTTTCGACGAATTTACGCGGACTGTTCAACTGGTCGTAGTCGATGTCCAGGGCGGTCAGGTATTGTGCATCACCATAATTGATTGCCAGGGAGCCGGCTATCGGCGTAAAGCTGATTGTTGCCTCATCCAGCGCTTCGAAAAGGGTGCCGGCGGTGTATTCGTCCGGTTTGGTGTAGGGGGCGGCATCCACGTTCACCCAGTTGGTATTGTCCAGCAGTGAATGGCTGATGTTGAATGTTCCGGGTTCTGCGGCTTTATCATTATAATATATGTCGTTGCCGGTATTTCCTTCCATGACGCTGTTGTAGATGTTTAATTCCGGAAATGCTGTTTGATAGAGATAAATTCCGCGTGTGGCATTGTCTTTAATTGTACTGTTTACGATATTCAGTGTTATATACGAGCCTCCATAAGGATAGATAACGCCATTTCCTCCTGCTCCGCTGGCCGTTATGGTGGAGTTTACAAAGCTGATGCCGGAATTTGCAGCGCCGCCTGCACGCAGGAAAATAACACTGCCGCCCATGCGTGTTGTGGTGTTGCCGTAAAAGCCGCAATTTTCAAAATACACTTGGGGATTGGCTACTGTTCCAAAGTCCTGGACACGCATCACGCCGCCTCCCCACTGTCCGGTGGTGGAATTGTTCCTGAACTGACAGTTTTTGAACGACAGTATGGGATTTGTGCTGCTGGCGTTGAACTGATTCAGGAAGATTACTCCTGCACCGCTCGTGTCATTATTTGGATTTGCTTCATTTACGGGATTAAATGCTGTTGAGAAGTTTTCAAACACGGTGTTTTCGGCAAACAAACTGCCGCCGCCCGCGAAGGAAATACAGCCGCCCTGTCCGACGAGCGATTTTTCGGGATTGCCCGACAGGTGCAGATTCTTTAATGTTAAAACAGCATTGTTTCTCACGTTAAACAAACGGATACTGTCGCCTGTAACTTCGGCATCCGTTCCTTCCATTCCCTTGACGGTCAGGTTTACGCCGTTTAAATCCAGGCCGTTGCCTTCGGTGTCTGCCGCGACAGTACCGCTTACGTAAATCGTTCCTGTCTGATTGGCGGTGAAGAAGGAAAACGCCTTTTTGAGCGTAAGCACCGGAAGGTTTTCTGTTCCGTCGTTGTCATTATCTCCGCTTTCGGAAACCCATATTGCCGATTCGCCGACTTCTACCGCTCCGGCATCGACTTTGCCGTTTTCAAAGAGACGGGTATTGCCGAGCTGGTCGCTGCTGATGTTCAGGGCTTCCAGATACTGCCGGTCGCCGTAGCCGATGGCGAGGGAGGCGAATTTTGGGGTGAAACTGCCGGTCGCGTCGTCGAAAGCGTTTAGCAACTGGTTGGTAGACGTGTAGGCTGCGGGTCTTGTGTAGTCGTTATTGTTTTCACTAAATATCAATGAATTGGCGATGTTTATGGTGGGGCCGTTGTCTTCCCGCAAGTCATTGGGTGCGTTTCCTTCCAGAATGGAGTTGCGAATGTTCACGGTTGCTCCTGCGGCTGTTGCTCTGACGCCGTGGCTGGCGGTATTGTCCTTGATGGTACAGTTGATGACGTTTACCGTCTGGTTTCCGCTGTAAACGGTCAAGCATCCGCTGTTTCCGTTACCGTTCGAGTTTGCGGTGAAGGTCGAATTGACAAAGGTGATTTCGGGATAGGGCGCCGCGACGTTGGCCGTACGGAAAAAGAAGGTGCCGTACAGGGCGCTGTTGTTCACGAAGGCGCAGTTTTCGAAATGGACTTTGGCGTTGGCTCTTGGATTGCCGGCGTCGGTCGAGTAGTCGGCAATTCGGAGAACGCTTCCGTATCCGCTGTTTCCTGTTGCCGAATTGTTCCGGAAGATGCAGTTTGTGAAAGTCATTTCCGGTTTTTCGGCCGATACGGAGGCGGTGTGTATCACTGCGCCGTAGTTTGCGGTGGTGAAGTTTTCAAACGTAACGTGATCGGCCTGGAGTGATCCGCCCTGCATCTGGATGCATCCGCCGTCGAAGGTAGCCGTGTCGCCCGGCGTGCCCGAGAGTGTGAGATTTTTCAGCTTCAGTTCCATGTCTGCGCGCAGGCGAAACATGCGAACCGTCCGGTCTCCCGTTATTTTTGGGGCGGTTCCGTCGATCCCCTCAATGGAGAGCGTGTAGGAAGTACCCAAAAACGGCAGTCCGTTTGCGTCGATGGCGGCAATTCCCGTGTGTCCGTCCACTTCGCCGCCGATGTAGATGGTTCCCGTCTGATTGCCAATCAACTGATAGGCTTTCGCCAGCGTTGCTACGGCATCGCTCGGCGAAGTTCCGCCGTTCGTATCCTGCCCGTCGGCAGAAAGATAAACATCTTTTGCTCCTGCAAAAAAGAATGTAAAACCTGTCAGCGCCCAAACAAGCGCTAACTTAAAGAAGAAAAACTCTTTCATGATATGCATGTGTAAATGTTAAACATTAAACAAAACGCTGTTCCCGTTTATGCGAAACATGCAGATTGTTTGATAATTAGTGCAAATATCCAAGCCGATCCTTAGTGCAAGCATTAATTATTCGTTAGTTTGGCAGGAAAAGATTTAAAAAATAGGGGAGGGGGGGTGATTTTTTAAGCTCTTGCGTTGATATTTACCCGGGAAGCAGCGCGTTTTTCATGGTTTGAATTTCATTTGCCCGGAAAGCAGCGCGTTTTTTCATGGTTGAACTTTCATTTGCCCAGAAAGCAGCGCTTTTTGGATGGTTGAGATTTCATTTACCCAAAAAGCAGCGCTTTTTTTCATGATTGAACTTTTATTTGCCCTGTCGTCGACGACGACAGGATGATTTCGTTTTCATTTGCCCTGTCGTTGCCGACGATTTGGATGATTGAATTTTCATTTGCCCTGCCGTTGCCGACGATAGGATGATTTTGTTTTCATTTGCCCTGTCGTCGTCGACGATTTGGATGATTTCGTTTTCATTTGCCCTGTTGTCGTCGACGATTTTGATGATTGAGTTAACATTTGCCCTGCCGTTGCCAATGATTTGGATGATTACATTAACATTTGCCCTCCCGTTGCCAACGATGTTTCAGTACCGGATGATTATTTTCTGCGTTTTTACGTTTGCCGCCGTCGTTACCAGAACAACGTAGCATCCGGCGGGCACGGTCGATACATCCCATTCCCCTCCGCCCGCTTGTTGGGAAAAGTGTGCACACAATCGTCCCGAAATATCCAGCATCTCTGCTCTTACATTGCCTTGACCGGGCGCGTGAATGGATATTCTCTTACCGGACTGCACGATGGAAATGTGGCTTCCGTCTTTCTTCGTTTCCGACAGTCCGGTACTTATCGGCAGATGAGGTACGGTATATTGCTGCTCGCCGGCCTCGATGGCGTAGTAGAACGATACGCTGAAATTGTAGAGCGGATAGGGCTGGTTGTAAATTACATTTCCGGCGGCGTCTTTCGGCTCGAAAGCGGGGCGCAGGCTTGCGCTTGCTTCGTTCGGATGGCGGAGATAGATGTAGTTTCCGCTGTCGTCCTTTTTGTCCAAATCCTGATAGGTGAAAAAGGATGGGTAAGGATCGCTGTCGCGCAGATTGCCGTGTCCGCGACCGTTGCCGTTGGCGGTGTTGACATAGCCGGCATTCGTTCCGGCGTATGTAACTTCGATTTTCCCGGTCAGGTTCTGGGTGCAGGTGAGGATTACGCTGTCGCCGGACGCGCTTACGCCGGAAATGCTTTGCCGCACGTTGTTGTTATAGACTTCAAAACCGTAGTCGGTGACTTTCGCCAGCGTCTTTTCGTCCAGTACCAGCGGCAGATGGGGCACGAGGTATTTGATGATTACTTTCTTTGCATCGGCCTTGTCGCGCGCGAGCGACAGCGGTTGCAGGGGCTTGAAATCTTCGCCCAGTACGCGGGTCTTGTAATACACTTTTCCGAGCATTTCGCCGTACCAGCGATAACCGTTCGCATCGAGATGTCCGCCAACGTCGGTCATGGGATACACCGGGCCGGTGCAGACAATATCGTCCGCTTCATTCGAGGCTTCGAGCTGCGCCATGCCGATCTTCAGCTCTCTGCCCACGCTGTATTGCACGCCCACCTGATAGGTGTAAAACACGGGGGCTTCGGTTTGTCCGTAAGTGGCTTTTGCATCGTTCTGCATATTGTTTTTCAGGGTAATCATCAGGGCTTTGTAGGCATCCTTGTCGGCAGTTGGCGTGGAGCCTGCGGTCAATCCGTTTCCGTAGCCCTGATAATTCCATTCGCCCTGCAGCCAGAAGATTGCAGGACAGGTTATCGTGCTGTTGGTTTTCTTCACAACCGCGTTTGCTATATTCAAGGCCGTGGTATAATCGTTGTACAAAGTGCTTACTTGCGATTCTTTTGAGAGGTCTTCAATCGGTTTACCGCTTGTTCCCGCCGAAGTAGCAATGATATTTTCGTGCAATCCTTTCAGTTGGATATGGTTGGCTGCGCCGAGCAGCGGACATTCGATAATATCGGCAGGCGCTCCTTTCGCCCGCGTTCCCTGTAAGGGGTGCAAGTTTTGGGAATCGGAGTTTCCGTAATTTATCCAGATTTGGTCGCCAATCATATAGTTGCCCGGCACGTTTTCGGCCGAAAGCGTAACGTGCGATTCGTGTCCGGTCGAAAGACTTTGTCCGTACATAATCAGGTGCATGTAATCTTTTGGTTCGCAGTCGCTACAAGCTTGTTGTACCGGATTTTCCACTGCGCCTGCTGTGCAAAAGTTATTCGTAAAATTGCGTCGCTTGCCCAACTGGTCGGTGTATATGCCTAAATCTTTCAAGTATTGCGCGTTTCCGTAATTTAACGCGAAAGAACCTTCTACCGGAGAAAAGCTGTATGTTGTCGAATCCAAATCGTTGAGAATTGTGCTGGGAGTATAACCGGCCGGCTTTGTGTAGTTGGCATCGTTTTCATTAGCAATCAATGAATGACTGATATTTACAAGAGGAACATTCGCTTCCATCAAATCGGACGGTGAATTTCCTTCCATGACCGAGTTTTGAATATTCATTGCCAGAGCAGCTACTGCTGTAACGCCGCGTCCTGTATTATCTTTAACCGTGCAATTAATAATGTTTACCGTTTGGTTACCGCTAAAACCGGTGATAGTTCCACCATTGCCGTTAGAGACTGAATTTGCCGCGAAAGTTGAATTAACAAAGGTAATTTCGGGATAGGATTCGGCTATATTTGCCGTGCGTAAAAATACCACGCCGTACATGGTTGCGTTGTTCACAAAAGCGCAATTTTCGACATGGATTTTGGCATTGCTTACTGTACTCTCGGCACTTGCGCCGTATTGCTGCAACCGGATAATGTTTCCATTCGTTCCCGTTGAGGTGTTGTTTCTAAAAATGCAATTTTTGAGCGAAATCAAAGGGTTTGCCGCCGATATAGTATTCATCTGTATCACGGCGCCTTCTTGTGAAGCGCTGAAATTTTCAAAAACCACATTCTCGGCTTCGAGCGAGCCGCCTGCCATAAGAAGAAATGGAGCGTTGCCTTCAAATACCTGTTCTGCCTCGCCCGACACCGTCAGGTCTTTCAACTGCAACGCCATATCGGCACGCAAACGGAACATGCGGGCGGTAGTGTTACCGGTAATTTTTGGATTTGTTCCTTCGATTCCCTGAATTACAAGCGTATAGTTGTTTCCCAAAAACGGATAAACGGAGTTGTTTTGGTTGGCGACAGGATTGGAATAACCGTCCACTTCGCCGCTTACATAAATCGTGTTGTGCGCCTTCCCCGCTTCTGTAATCAGCGCACAGGCTCTGCTGAGCGTTGCTACTGCCAATTCGGAGGTAGATCCGTCGTTGGCATCGTTGCCCGAAGCGGAGAGATACACGCCGTTTGTCATTACGCGCACCGGCTTTGCAGCGCTGTAGCCCGTTTGTCCATGAATCCAGTTGGTGGCCTGTCCGCTCAGCCAGAGGTAATAGTCGGAACCCAAATCGTTTTCGTAGCCGACGAACATGCCGTCGCCGTTGAGCGGCGTGTGGTCGACGGTTTCGCATTTGAAGATGCACGTGCCTTCGTCCATTTCGTCGAACATGGCAATGTAGAGCTTGTCGGCGCCTTTCGTTTTTGCGGCGGCGACCTGTTTCCAGAGGAAATTGCCGCTTTCGCGGGGATAATCGTTGTAGGGGTTGCCGTCGCCCTGCTTCATGTTGTGCCAGCTAAAGCCGGGAAAGACGACGGGGACATAGTCGATGCTGTTCGCGGCGCACCAGGCAAGGTCGCCCTCCACCTGATCTTCTACTTTCGATATGGCGTTGTTGCTCCGGTAGCGTCCCACAGCCCAGGGCGAAATGATGTCCACCCATTTTTTGAGCGATGGATGATAGGATGCGTCCTGAACGCAGTCGCCGCCCTGCTCGCGCCAGTAGTAGGGCGTGCCGATCATGACAGATGTCTTTTTCGCCGTTTCGCCCTTTATTTCCCGGCAGAGGGCGTCGAACCATTCGGGGTCGTATCCCCGACTGTTCACGCCGTATCCCCAGAGGGCAAAGACGGGTTTCCCCTTGTGCCGGAGGAAGGTGGGATTTTTTTGCGGGTTGAAGAGTTCAAACTCTTCAACGATTTCGTTCCAGTCGCTTGTGATTCGGTTGTACTGGGTTTCGTTGTCGATGCCGCCGTCGTACATGACGGCAATGGCGCGATTGTATTTCCGGGCGGCTTGCAGGGCGTGTTTCAGGACGGTGTTTACACGGGTTTTACCCGTTCCGCCAACGGTTTGCGAGACGAAGCGCTGCACAAAAACGCCGTCGATGCCGTAGTCGCGCATCCACTTGAAATGCAGGTCGACCGTCGAGGAATCGGCGCTGCTGAAAAGATAGGCCTGACTGCCGTCGGCATACTGAAATCCGGGGGCGATGTATTTCCGGGCGTACTCGCTCATGTCCGGCCAGCAATCGATGTTGATATAGCCCGGCTGTACCTTATTCTCGCGCGGATAATGAAACCAGCCGCTGTTCAGGGGATCGCCCTGACAGGAAAACCAGCCTTGATAGCCGCACATGACGAGACCGTCGTAGGAGGTGTATACACATCCGGTTTCGTCGTAGATTACTTCCTGCGAAGCGCCCGTCTGTACACAAAACAGGACGGTAATGATCGCAAGCATTGCTTTTAATTTTCTGAGATTTGCTCTTTTCATGACACTGATATATTTAAATGTTTGTGCAAATATCAGGGCAGGGCGTTAGTGAGGGCGTTAATTTTGCGTTAGTTGGAGGGGGAGAGAGGTGAAATTAAATGAAAATCTAATCGTAGGCAATTGTATCTGCTTTTTTGATAACCTTGCCTTCCTTATCTATTATGACGGCTTTGATTAGCCAGGCAAAATCAGCCCATTTGCATTTTCCATCAATTGAATAATTCCATTGGTATTCTTCCGGATTAATTTCATATATTTCAAGTGGATGTCCAATTTTCTTTATTACACTTGCCGTATCGTCTCCTATTTTAATTTGCTGAAATAAGTCTTCATTAAAATCGGCGGAAAATTCTGTATCTACATCAGGATAAAAAGGATTATATCCTTCTATATGGGGCATAATATATCCACAGAAAAACATTGTTACACAAATCAAAATCAAATGAAAAACACACACTATTTTTATTGCGACATTCATATTCATCAGTATAATAGAGATTTTACAATCATACATGCATAGCCGAATATGAAAAATAAAGGAGGTAGACCGATACTCCAAAGAGACTTTGCCGACCATACTTTATGATAGATAAGTATGGTCAGCAAATAACGGCAAAATATTCCCGATATGAGGA
Organism: Dysgonamonadaceae bacterium; assembly: GCA_031263685.1. GTDB lineage: Bacteria > Bacteroidota > Bacteroidia > Bacteroidales > Azobacteroidaceae > JAISFI01. The sequence goes on from JAISFI010000137.1 coordinate 14,993, forward strand.
AAACAGACGCTAAAATCAGCACGGATTTCAATCTTTCAAAAGGACTTTGCGATAACACCCATAAAAATATGGCTGTTGAATGAAGAATGATTATCAGTATAAAACTTGACAGTGTTTTATTCATATCCGTTTACCCGTTACTTTAGAAATTCTTAAAATTTTAAGCAGCAAAGGTAATGCTTTTATCTAAAAAGCAAGTTGCGCTGTCGGTTTATTATTAGCACCGGAGGAGTGACGGATGACGGTGCTTTTTTGGGTATACAGTCGCTCTGTTGTACATAACAGTCGCTCTGTTGTACACAACAGTCACTCTGTTGTACACAACAGTCGCTCTGTTGTACACAACAGTCGCTCTGTTGTACACAACAGTCGCTCTATTGTACACAACAGTCACTCTGTTGTACACAACGGTCGCTCCGTTGTAGAGGATGCAGGAAAATAATTACAAAGTGATGTTACGCAAGGTATATAGCTTGTACAGTGCAGGTCGACGCCGGAAAGCGTCTGATTTGGATAACCGTCAGGCTAAGGGCTGAAAGCCCTGTAATATCCGGCAAACGAAGATGGGAACAACTTTTAAAACTAAAAACTAAAGCACTATTGCAGCAGCGAATGAAATTGCAACATGCAATATTTCCACACCACCAACGTTTAAACCCATGCGAGAATCTTTATCCATACTGTTTTAGTATGATGAAGTTTTCCCGCTCTAAACCGCCGAATGAGGAAAATATCGCTGATCATATTATTTGGATTCACTGCTTCAACCTTACTGAAAGCCCAGTACGACGCCCAATTCAGTAATTATTGGGCGGCTATGAACTATTTCAATCCGGCGGCAGTGGGTCAGACTGCGAACATGGAATTGTCCGGTCTTTTCCGCAAACAGTGGTTGGGGATGCCGGGCGCCCCCATGTCGTTCGTTGTATCCGGCGATATGCCGTTGAATCTATTCGACAGGGTACACGGCGTGGGCGCCGTATTTTTTTCGGAAGGAATTGGGCTTTTCGATAGAAATGTCATGGCTTTGCAGTACGCTTACAAGAAAAAAATGTGGGAAGGCACGTTGAATATAGGTCTGCAAGCCGGCATGATTTCCGAAAACTTCAAAGGATCGGAAGTTTATATTCCAGAAAGTGAGGGATTTGAACAAACAGACGAAGGTATTATCACGACAGATGCAAGTGGTACGGCCATAGATTTTGCGATCGGACTGCATTACAAGTACCAGGAAAAATGGTACGCCGGCCTGTCGGTTTCCCATCTCCTGGAGCCTAAAATAGAACTGAGTGACAACATTCAGATGTATCCCGCGAGAACATATTATTTGATGGGAGGATACAATATTCCATTGAATAATCCGTTCATAGAGTTGCAACCATCGTTTTTTGCCAAGTCGGATTTGCAGACAACCCTGTTCGATGTAAATATCCGGCTTTGTTATAATAAGATGCTTTGGGGTGGGCTTGGTTGGCGGTATGGCGATGCGGCTATCTTGACGTTAGGCGCTAAATTCGGAAAAATACAGGGCGGATACGCTTATGATTTTCCCGTTACTGCCATCAGAAAAGGCACCACGGGAAGTCACGAATTATTTCTGAAATATACAATGGAACTGACCCCCGGCAAAGGAAACAAGAATAAACACAAAAGTGTAAGATTATTATAAATATGAGAAAAGCAATAATCATCATTGCAATAGCAGTTGTTTGTGCTGCCTGTGGAAACTCAAAACAAGGCGTTGGCGGAGAACTCACGGGTGTAAGCGCTCCCGTGTGGAGCGAACCGTCGCCATTCGGAATGGTGCTGATTAAAAGAGGCGCTTTTGAAATGGGTTCCTCGGATCAAGATTCAACTTGGGGCATTCATCAGGATACCAAAGCCGTTTCTATCGAATCTTTCTGGATGGACGAAACGGAAATCACGAATGCCAAATACCGACAATTTATCTATTTTGTAAGAGATTCGATTGTACGCGAACGCTTATCCGACCCTGCTTTCGGCGGGGACGACCTGTTTAAAATAACGGAAGATGCGAATGGCGATCCGCTTCCTGCACCTATCCTGAACTGGAATCGGCCTATTCCTACCGAAAGAAGGGCGAATGAAGATGAATTGCGCGCCATCAACAGCGTCTATTACTTTCACCCAATCACCGGCGAAAAAAAGCTGGACGAGAAACAAATGCTCTATAAATACAGTTGGTTTGACTATACTTCCGCCGCATTGCGTAAATATCGACTGGATCCGGAAGAACGTGTCAAAAATACGGATATAACCGTCGATCCGGGCGAAGCAATCACAATATCCAAAGATACGGCCTATATCAATGAAGAAGGAAAAGTGATCAATGAAACAATTACCCGCCCCTTAGGGAGCCTGTTCGATTTTTACCATACACGCATCATCAATGTCTATCCCGATGAAACGGTGTGGATTAATGATTTCAATAATGCTTATAATGAGCCGTATATGCGCATGTATTTTAATCATCCGGGCTATAATGATTATCCGGTGGTGGGCGTTTCATGGGAACAGGCTACGGCCTTTTGTAATTGGCGTACCGATTACCTGAAAATGTCGATGACCGATAGAAACAGTCGCGGACGGGTGATTGAACCTTACCGCTTACCCACCGAAGCAGAATTTGAATATGCTGCCAGAAGCGGCAAAAATGAAAACAAATATCCCTGGGCACATAACAATTTAATGAGCGAAAAGGATTGTTTTCTGGCAAACTTTAAGCCCGACAGAGGCGATTATTCCAAAGACGGTCATTTGATCACATCTCGTGTAGCATCTTTTTCTCCGAATGAATTTGGCCTCTATGATATGGCCGGAAATGTTGCGGAATGGACTTCTACAGCCTTTTTAGAATCAGGCCCCGATGCGATGAATGATATAAATCCGGAATACAGATATAATGCATCGAAAGAAGACGCGTATGCTATCAAGAAAAAAGTCGTCAGAGGCGGATCGTGGAAAGATGCCGCGCATTTTATCCGTTCGGATATGCGTTCTTTCGAGTATCAAAACGAACAGCGCTCATACATCGGATTCCGGTGTGTACGTACGCAGGTAGGTTTTTCTAAAGGTAAAAAATAAAAACACAGGTATAATAATATGGGATTCAAAAGAAGATATAAAAATATTGTTGAAAAATTCTTGTCGGAAGACCGCGGAAAAAGATTTTTTCAATATTTCTACAACTGGGGAGCGGCTGTTGTAATCATTGGCGCACTGGCAAAATTGACGCATTTGCCTTATGGAAATACACTGTTGACCATTGGTTTGTTGACAGAGTTTTTCGTGTTTTTCATTTCCGCCTTCGACCGTCCGGGCAAAGATTATAAATGGGAAGATGTATTTCCTGTGCTGGATTCTAAAAATCCGGACGACCGTCCTGCTTTTAACAGCGGTGGCGGCACTTCCATGATTGTTGGCAATGGAAATGGAACGGGTAATGTACCGGTGTCGGATGTTGGAAATGTTGCCGGAGGTATTTCCGGCCCCATTATTATAGGTGGAAGCGGCGGCTATGCTGGTGGAGGGTTTATGGGTGGCGGCAGTTATCCGGACAATGCGAATCTGCCTGCAGGAGAGAATGACGGGGAAGTTCCTTTAACTTCCGGACAGGTAAAAAAGTCATTCGGTATTCCCAACAATGTAGAAATCTCGGAAGAAAATACGAACGCCTTGACCGCAAGCATCCAAAAATTGTCTGATGCCGCCGGACAACTGGCAAAAATGGCCGAATTGACCGACGCGACACAACAATATTTGGAACAAATAGCGAAAACATCCGAAAACATACAGCGTTTCAACGACGTAACGAATAACCTGGCCGATGTATCGGACGTCCTGCTAACTTCCTACAAGAGTATTACCGATAATTCGGACGATATTTCCGAAAATGCCAAAGGATATGTTGTTCAAATGGACACACTGAATCAGAACGTTGCCAATTTGAACCGGATCTTTGAAATGCAGTTGCACGGCGTAAATTCGCAGATGGAAGCCGTCAATCGCATCAATGCAGGTTTGTCCCGTATCAAGGAAATGTATGAAAGTTCTGTGGTAGACAGTTCTGTATTCCGCAGTGAAACGGAGAAGATGACACAGCAGATAGCTGCTCTGAATAATGTATATACCCGTTTGTTGAACGCTATGACAATGAATATGAATGTCGGCTATAACCCCGGTTACCCGAATCCGTCATATAATCCGGCCTACAATCATCCAAATCCGGGCTATACTCCTCCACAATCCGGCGGATACCGTCCTGATGTCAACAACGCGAATAACGGAAGCAACTCATAATTTACTTTTCATTTTTTACTGAAAAAGATGGCAGCAAACAGTCCCAATTCTCCCAGACAAAAGATGATCAACCTGATGTATCTGGTATTCATTGCCATGCTGGCGCTCAATGTTTCTTCGGAGGTATTGGATGGATTTGCATTGGTGGAAGAGAGTTTAGTTCGTTCGGTAGATGCGTTGACGAAGAGAAATCAGTTGCTTTTTGATGATTTGGATACTTATCATCAGGTTGCTCCCGAGAAGACAAAGGTGTGGTATGACATGGCAAAAAAAGTAAAAGACCAGTCCGATTCACTGTCTAATTATATCGATCGCAAAAAAATGGAAATCGTCCGGCAATCAGATGGAGAAGACGCCAATCTGGAAGCCTTGAAACATCCCGACGATTTGAATGCCGCTTTCGATGTGATGATTGCTCCGGGCAAGACCGGCGGAGTAGATTTAAAACATTCCATCGATCAATATCGTACGTTTATCTCCGAATTGCTGGAAGACAGCATCAAGCGGAAAATCATTGAAAGCAACCTGACTACCCAGCCTTCCAAAAAGGCAAAAGAAAATAAGCAGACATGGGAAGAATCCATGTTTTGGCAAATGCCCATGGCCGCAGCGATTACCTTGATGACAAAATTGCAGAACGATGTTCGCTATGCGGAAGGAGAGGCTATTGCCACTTTGTTGAAAAACGTAGATATGGGCGATTTCCGGGTGAATCAAATTATTGCTGCGGTAATTCCGGTATCTCAAGTAGTGATGAGAGGCGGCAATTATGTGGCGAATATTTCCCTGTCGGCCGTAGATTCTACACAACGTCCGAAAATTGTAGTGAATGGAAATCCGCTACCAACGGATGCGAACGGCATTTATCGGGCGGGTACTTCCCGGTCTGGTAACTTTCCGGTGAAGGGCTATATAGAAATGACGCGGGGAGACGGCAGCGCTTCAAAATATCCTTTTGAAACGGAATATTACGTGATGGAACCGACGGCAACGATAGCTCCGACACTGATGAATGTCCTGTATGCAGGTTATCCGAATCCGGTGCGTATTGCAGTGCCGGGCGTTCCGGATCAGCATATCCGTCCTTCGATGACGAATGGCAGTTTAGAAAGACAGGGCGATCTCTGGATTGCCAAACCGACGAAAGTCGGAGTAGAAGCTGTTATTTCCGTAGAAGCCCGGATAGGGGAGGGGAGCTGGCAAAATATGGCGCGTACGGCCTTTCGTGTACACGCTTTACCCGATCCGCTTCCTTACCTGAATTATACCGATGAGAATGGAAACGTTCGTAAGTTTAAAGGAGGAAAATTATCAAAGTCCCAACTGATTGCTATCAACGAAGTGAAAGCAGCCATTGACGATGATTTGTTGAATATTTCTTACACGGTATTGAAATTTGAGACCCTGTTTTTCGATTCGATGGGGAATGTTATCCCGGAAGTATCGAATGGCGCCAATTTTTCCGACCGTCAGAAAGATTATATTCGCCGGTTAAGCAGAGGCAAAATGTTCCTCATCCGTGGCGTTGTAGCCAGAGGGCCGGATGGAATAGACAGAACAATACCGCCCATGGAAGTAACTGTGAATTAAAGAATTTAAGAAATAATAGATATGAAACGAGTTTGTTATATTGTTGCAATCGTTTGTACATTGCTTTGCACAATGACTTTTCTTCAGGAAACTGTTGCACAGGAGAATACGCGTACACGCACCAGAGTACGTCCTTCCGAAGCGCAATCTTCTTCCGCTTTGCCGGAGCTTTCCATTCGTGCGAAGTCGATGAATGAAGATCAGACACAACAGGTAGATAACGCACCCTGGCTTAGGGAAATATATCGAAGGGTAAACTTGAAAGAAGAAGAGAACACTCCGCTTTATTATCCTGTGGAACCAACCGGCGACAGGATGAATCTTTTTACACTGATATTCAAACTGATGCTGGACAATAAGATCGCTGTTTATGAATATCTGGATGGTAGAGAAGTCTTTACAGATCAGTACAAAATGAATTTTCAGGATAAAGAGACACTGGATCGTTTCAGAATCCTGTATACAGAGAAAAAATCGGGAGCGGTCACAAAATATGCCGTAGAAGAAAGTGATATTCCCAGTGCGGATGTACTTTCTTATTTAGTCAAGGAAGTCTGGTATTTTAATCCCAAGAACTCTACGATCGATATAAAGTTGCTGGCAATTTGCCCCATCCAGGTCAGGGAGGGTGATTATGGAGACATGAGTAGCGTGCCTATGTTCTGGCTACCTTATGAAGACATTCGTCCGTACATATCTCAAAAACCGGTTATGACTTCCAACATCAATAATGCGATGACCTATACACTGGACGATTATTTCCGAAAAAGAATGTTCAAAGGAGAAATCATTAAAACCGGTAATCTGCTGAATCACACACTGGCTCAACAGTTCGGCGAAGACCCGGAAGCCCTTAAACATGCCCAAGACAGCATAGAAAGTCAATTGAAATTCTTTGAACAGGAACTTTGGGTAAAGAAAGATACAACCCAAGTCACTAAAGAGCAGAAAAAAGCGGAAAAGAAATCTTCTTCCAGGGCGCTCACAACTCAGAAGAAAGAACAGGCGCCGAAAGTGAAAGCGAGCAAATCATCACCTTCTTCATCAGCGCCGGTGCGCAGTGTAAGAAGAACAAAATGAAAAGATTAGCGGAGCGGAGACATACTTATCATATTGCCGTTATCCGTTAATCCTTCGGCATGGATAAGAATATGCCTGCCGGTGCTGTTGTTGTAAAACGCTGCCGATGCTTTGCCTTCTGCATCGGTTCGGACGTCGGGATTCCAATACAGGGTACGGCGATGGTCAATATCTCCCGGTACCGGGTCACGGATAAGCAGTGTTTTGGCATATTCCCTCGACTGAGAGTAACCTTCAAAATAAGTTAGCCGTACACCGTCGGGTACATTTCTGTATATTTTGCCTTCTTTGAGTTGAATACCCATATACACAAACTTATAATTGGTACTTCTTTCAACATTTGAAATGTGCTCCAAACAATCAGAATTAACTAATCCGCTTGAACTTAACCCCTGAACATTCCGGAACAGACGAATAGTATTGGCCGTTTCAACATTGAAATCCAAAACATTTAATCCACGCCGATAAGTGTTATTGGAGTCATAGCAATATGTGAGCGTTTTTTCGCCATATTTCATTTGATTGAAATCAATATAACTATCCTTATCTTCCAGATAGCCGGCAATAGTAATGGGATAAAATTCTCCTTTATCTGCCATATCGTTTATATCCCTGTCTATATAATAGATGATGTTGGGTTGCAGTTGTCGCCTTTTCCGCGCCTTTACTGTTACTTCGTTCAACGGCTGTATTTCTTCTATCGATCGGCGTTTTTTTTCCTCGTCTTCCCATTCGTCATCAAACGACAGAATTGTATTATTTTCCTGCATTTCATACCAACTGTATGCCTTTCCCTGCGGACTAAACTGCCGGTCGAGCAGGATGCGGCTTTTTGCCGGCTTGCCCTTCTTATGGGTTTGCAGTACCAGATTCCATCGACCGTTGATGTTCAGGCTGTCGTCCAGCAAAAAGACAAAGCGTCCATCCTGATCGGTCAATCCGGCGTCAACTTCTCCGCGCGAATCGGATTTCACATGGTAGGAGATCTTCACGTCGGGTTGTACGCCCGACGTCCGGTAGTTCAGCACCTGTCCCTTGATCATCAGCGATTCTTCTATCGGGTGTTTCACTTCAAACGGTTCTTTATCCGCCATGCGCTTCCATGCGTAACGCCGCCAGCCCTGCACCATCATCAGCAGGTCAAGGGCGATTTTATGTTGATTATCGTCTGCCTCAAAGTAGTAGGCCGGATGTTCTATATAGCCTTTCAAATCGGACGACAGCAACAGGTTGGTTTGTATGTTTTCCGCATAACTGCCCACCGCCGAAGTCGATGCATCCCTCACAGATACCGAGAAAGCGGCTGCTACCGGACGGTTGTCCCGGTCTCTGACAGAAAAATCCAGTTGCACTTTCTCCAGCGGCTGGTACCGTTCTTTGTCTGCCATGCAGGTTAAGGCCGTTTCCGGCGGACGACTCACAAAAAACAGCCGCTCGGCCAAAACCTCTCCTTGTGTATTAAACAGCGTCAGGCAGTTCACGCCGGCAGGAAACGGCTCTTTGGCAATGTTGAGATCCAGAGATTCGGAAGTTATCTGCAAGGTATCAAAATAAGAAATCCTTCCCCGGCAGGCAACCGATATACCCAGCAGTTCGGTTGGTAAATCCGACGTTTGGGCAACCTGCAACAGGAGCATATCATCTCTGAGACTGTTAACGGACAGGTTATAGCCGGAAGCAAGAACCGGAGGCAGGTCGAATATATAAGTATCTTTCCGGTAAGTAACTTTTACTCTGTACAAGCCTTCTTCGGGCAGCAGCGAAAATACGCCCATTCCCTGATGCAGGGTGGAAAATGTACCGCTTTCCTGTCCGTCCACGCCCAGTACGACTCCATCGACGTCTATGTTTTCTCCGTTTTTGTCCGTCGCATGGAATGCTATGCGGTTGGGCAAGCCCTTAATCAGGTTGCCGCCTTCGGGATAAAAGGCGATATTTACGGCTTTTCGCTTTTCCGCTTTTTTTCTCCCGTTTTCCAAGTCCCGTGAGAATGGGAATGATTCTTTTATGCTCTTTTGACTGTAATCGCCTTCATTTTCCGGTTCCTTGTACACCGGAAAGACGCGGGAAAATACGCAATCTTCGCCAAAGTTCAGCATACTGCGCGTATATGCCCGCACTTCGTAAAAGCCGGAACGGTAATCGGGTTCCAGACGAAAATCGCCGTGACACTGTCCGTTTTCTATTTTCAGTTTTTGAGTGGCGATACGTTCGCCTTCCTGTGTCAATAGCTCTACATGCAGTATTCGGCTGAAACCGTCGGGCAGTAAATCGTCGGCATTCACCACGTATGCCTTGAACCAGATGGTTTCGCCCAGAAAATAGCCCGTATTGTCGAAATGCAGATAAACCTTTTCCTGCGGATACAGGTGGTTGAACATCCGTATATTATTCACAAATGAAGCCAGCTTATAGACCGCAGAATCCTGCTGTGAAGAGGCAAATGATGCTACAAACATCATCAATAGGAGTGGATATAGTTTTTTATTTTTCATGAAACCTTAATCAGATCTATCTTTACTGTTTTTAAGTGGGAAAACGAACAAAAAGAACAATCTGTTCTGAAACAAACTGTCTGATTCTCGATCAACTGTTTCCACTGGAAAAATTTCAATATCACAATTTTAAATGCAGTTTGATATTTTTTGCAAAGGTACAATGGAAAAAGAAAAAGGAATAGGACAATTTGTATCAAAAAATAGGACAATTTGTATCATTATTGAGGATAATTAAAAGAATTACCCAATAATTTACTAATGAGGGACATTTCCCTGTATTCGAAAAGTTGCTTACTGTATCCTTAGGATTTTTGTTTAGACAAGTGGAATGCTTTTTTCGAAAAATCAATCCCAATAAATAATTCTTTTTTTCATACCTTTGTTATTTAATTGGATTTAACCGAATAGCTATTGTGTACTATAGCCTTAAACAGGTTTAAATGCCTAACATTCTATTTAGTATCCTCAGCTTGACTGACAGAAGTCTTATTCCCGATTTAGATTTATAAATCTACCTACCAAGAGAGTTTACTTCTGTCAGCCGGTTAAATCTTTTCTTTCTTACAACAAAAGTACAAAATTTAACCTCAGTTTTTCAGACTGCAAACTTAAGGTTACCCGGATAGAATCCGTTCCGGATTCAGGCTACCGAGATGTAATCTGTTCCGGATGCCGTTGCAACAAAATCATTGAAGATTGAGAATTGGGTGTAATGTTCAAAAATCAGGATAAAAATCACCCCAAATGATTTAATAGTCAAAGATGCTGCTACTTTTTATTTGCTCAAATAATAGTCAATAAAGATTTTCCGGTGCGTTTTCGAGAGCCCGTTATGATTTCTCAATTTACTTTTCAGGTCGGTAAACTGCCCTTCCAATCCGTTGTTCGTGTTCGGTATGCCAAGCGCAAGGTCAGGTAGCGTTCAGCGATTTTATACTGATGAAAAACGCACAGCTGAACACTATATTGAGACAGTTTTTTTATCAGTCCGTAAAGTCCGTCGCAAACAATGCCTTCTATAATAAGACCATTGTCTTTCAGATATTTAATTCCTTCTAAATAATTCGCAACCGTTTTTTTACGTTCAATATATTTGCGCCACAAAATCTTCTTACTGCAGCTGTCTTTGAACACGATTACACCAAAATTTCTACCCCAATAAGTTGTGTCTATGAGAACAATAACACGTTTATTCTCAATATTTTGACAAAATTCATAACGATAAGTATTCAACCTGCGGCGTATCGTTGATGCGCTCATATTGTACTGTTCTGCCAACTGCAACACGCTCTGCTTTTTATGTGCGTATGAAAAATATAAATCACTGTTATCAAGTAATTTACTGTTGAAAAACTGTTTACCACAACCTCGACACAGATAACTTTGTTTGCCCTGCTTAAATCCATTTTTTACAACGATTTTCGACCAGCAAAAACGGCATTTTTTGACCCATTTTATTTTTTAACTGCAAAATTATGATTTTCAGCTAATTACAACCTATTTCATCTTCATTTTTGAGTATTAAGCCGAAATCCTTTGAAAATTCATGGTAATACAGCAATCTCAACAAAAAAAAAACAACAATTTGATAGTAAATAAAAAAAATATTATTGACGTATTGATTCTTATGAGCAAATTTTCAAGCAAATAGACATATTGTTTTTTCTAAATAAAATGAAAATACAAGAAGGAATACATTGAATCTTATGGCAAGGGAAAGATGGAAGATGTTAATTAAAAATTAAAAACTGAAATTCGTAATTTTTTGTCTGAACTGTGATTAAAATGATTAATCAAAAAAAATCACAGTTCAGACAGAAAAAGTCACCCTTCAAGATTTCCGCCTCAAAAGATACCCACCTGCCATCAACAGCAGTATGCCAATGCCGTCCGTTACCGGAACGTGATTCCCGTGCCCGTCACCGATGCCGACTGGC
>JAISFI010000146.1 GCA_031263685.1 Dysgonamonadaceae bacterium
GAACAGTTGTTCAATGCTATTCGACTCACAGTGCCGATGGATTACAAGATTGAACGTAACCGGGTGTCTCTGAAAATTAATAACCAACTGAAAAAGAAGTATGATCAATTGATTCAAAACAAATAGATCATGAGACCATGAGACCATTGTGATGACTTAACAATATCGTTAATCGCTTATCGCTTATCGCTTTTTTGCACGATCTCTTTAATTATCCATGCTTTTATGCTGTCTATCGTCTCGTGTATATAATTTGGCAAATAGTCTAAAATGTGTCGATTAAGAATAAAAATGATTAATAAATAAAACAATAAATATAACGATTCATTAACAAATATTTAACAGGGCAAAAAGAAATTGGCCATACTTTTGCGTTCAGTTTTAGAGTATTTGTTCGTTAGTAAACCGGTCAGAAAGGAACAAGCGTTTTTTGTTATAAATATAATATAATTGTCTATGATTAAGTAAAAAGGAGAAACGAATTAAAAAAAGGAGGAGCATTGCCCCTCCCAGATAGTAAAAAATCAATAAAATGGCCGGTATTTTTCCGGGAAGATCGATGTCGGCCAAATGTTTAATTTTTCAACAGTCAAAAATATGTCAAATTATTTTATGTCGCCCTGTTTATGCAAAAATAATAAGTATAACAAGGCAAAAAAACAGTGTTTAATTATAAAATTGAAATTGATATTCATTTTCACATGTATATTACTGATGAATGTCACAGCCAGTGTGTATTCACAGCACACAAAATTCTCGTTTTCGATAGAAGGTAAAACCATTAAGGATGTATTCCGGCTCATCGAAAAGGAAAGCCAATTCAGGTTTCTGTATAATGATGATTTTACCGACCTCAATCGATCAATTACCATTGATGTAAAAGATAACCGGGTAGAAGATATCCTGAACAGGATACTTGACAAGTCGGGCATCACTTACCGCATCATGGACAACAACCTGATCGTGATTACGCCGATGGGATTGGTACAGGGTATTCGGATTACAGGGACAGTTACCGATAAAGGAGAACCTGTACCCGGTGTAAATATAACAGTAAAGGGAACACTGTCGGGCGTAGTTACCGATTCAAATGGTAAATACTCCATTAATGTGCCCGGTAAAAATGCTGTTTTGATATTTTCGTTTGTGGGGTATATAACTCAGGAATTACCTGTTGGGGATCAAACCGCGATAGATATTGTTCTTAACGAAGATACCCGTCAAATTGAAGAAGTAGTGGTTATCGGTTATGGCGTCCAGAAAAAAGCCAACATTACAGGTTCGGTAACCGTACTTGAAAGCGAGAAGCTGGAAAACAGGCCCATCACAAACTCTACGCAAGCATTGCAGGGTTTGCCGGGCGTCTATGTGAACCAGGCCGGCGGACAGCCGGGCGCCGATGGCGCTACCATTCGCATCCGTGGAGTAGGATCCATTGGCGGCGCCGGTAAACTCAATCCCCTGGTGTTGGTTGATGGCGTCGAATATCCTTTAGGTGATGTTAACCCGAGCGACATTGCAACCATCAGCGTATTGAAGGACGCTGCTTCTACCGCCATTTACGGCTCGCGTGCTGCAAATGGAATTATTTTGGTGACCACAAAGTTGGGAAGCAGAGATCGCTTGTCGATTGATTACAATAATTATTTCGGGGTTCAGAAAGCGACTTTTCTTCCTGATCCTGTAAGTAATTCGGCTGACTTTATGGACGCATGGAACACGGCCTGGGAAAATGAGGGCAGGACGGGACCCTATCTTCAAGCCGAAATTGATGAATACCGCAACAGCCCTACCAGCCAATGGACTCCCAATACAAACTGGATGGATGTCTGCTTTCGCAACGCATTTATTCAGGAACACAATCTGCGTTTTTCGGGAGGAACGGAAAAATCCCGCTATAATGTTTCCGGCGGTTATCTTGACCAGAACGGGATAATGATCGGTAGCGGAAGTAAACGCTATTCGGGCAATTTGCGTATCAGCTCCGATCTGAACAGCCGCATAACGATTGAAGCAGGAGTATCTGCGAACCGTATCGATATTGATCATCCGGCTTATGGCACTGCTGATGTGATGAACCGGCTTTTTCGCATGGCTCCGGTAATGCCTGTCGGAAGGCTGCCCGACGGCACATGGCCATACCACCGGACGGTGACGCCGAGTCAAAACGCTTTCGAGAATCCGCAAATTATGGCAGAAGATTTTTCCCGTAAGCAAATTATTGACAGAGTGATGCTCAATTTCAATTTCAAACTGAAATTGATGGAAGGCTTAACGTATGATTTAAGAGCTTCGGCGACCGAACGAAAATCAAGAACGAAAATCTGGTACCCGAAAATAGACCAGTATCCTGTCGGACCGGGGGCACGTGCATATAATTGGCGATCTACCGCCCAATTGTGGGATCAACGGTATCAGGATACCAAAATTGCAGTTACCAATTTGTTGACTTACCAGAAAACCATCAAGAATGATCATGCGGTAGTTGCCATGCTGGGTACCGGTACGGAAAAATACTATTACGACGACCTGAATACGTCCAAAACAGACTTTCCTTCCAATGATCTGCAGGAAAATAATACAGGTACGGTCATGAACTCTATCGGGGGTACGTCTGTCGAGGATGCTCTACTGTCTTATTTCGGAAGAATCCAATATGCTTACCGCGATAAATATCTGCTGGAAGTGAACGGACGATATGACGGTTCGTCGCGTTTTGCCGCAGACAACCGTTGGGGTTTCTTCCCGTCGTTCTCGGCAGGCTGGCGAATTTCCGAAGAATCGTTCATGAAAGATATTGACTGGATCGATGCTTTAAAGATCAGAGTATCTCATGGACAGATCGGAATGCAGGAAATCGGACGTTTCCAGTATGTCAATTCTATAGTTTTGGCAAACTTGGGCTATGCGTTTGGCGGCACATATCAAGGCGGCGCTGCTGCAACAGGTATGAAAGACCCGAAAATCAGCTGGGAAACCACTACCATGACCAATTTCGGTTTGGACTGGAGACTTTTCCGAGGTTTGCTAACGGGCGAATTTGAAGTTTTCCGCAAACGAACCGATGGTATTTTAAGAACCGTAACCCTGCCTGCACAGGTAGGAGCTTTGTCCGGACCGGTGAGCAATGTAGCGGTTGTTGACAATACAGGCTTTGAAATTACGCTTCAGCACAACAACCGGATGGGCGACTTTTCCTATCAAATAAGCGGTACTTTAACCAAGGTAAAGAATGAAGTAGTTGACATGAAGGGTGAAATCCTCTATGAAGGAAATCGGGTTACCAAAAAAGGAGAAGCCATTGGTTCGTGGTATATACTTCAAACCGACGGTTTATTTCGTACTCAGGCTGATTTTGATAATACTCCGGTAAAGTATTCTCCCAGAGTTGGATTGGGTGACGTTAAATATGTGAACAGGAAAGAAGACGGCGTCATTGACGCCGATGACCGTTACATAGCCGGTAATTCATTTCCCGAGTTCACTTATGGTTTCAATATCGGAGCAAGTTATAAAAACTTCTCGTTGACCACCCAATGGCAGGGAGTACACAATATCAGCGTATACCTGGGCGGTAATTTGATCCTTCCATTTAACAATGGCGCCGGTTTGCAGAAAGAATGGTTAACCGATGCATGGACGCCCCAAAATCCGAATGCACGGCTGCCGCGTATTACTGCCTTTAGTACATACAAAGAAAATTTTGCGGTTTCTGATATGTGGTTGAAAGACGTTTCTTATCTTCGTTTAAAAAACATCCAGTTGGCGTATGACGTACCTGACATGGGTTTCTTAAATAAAGCGGGGATCAAAAAACTGAAACTCTTTGTAAATGCTCAAAATCTGCTGACGATCACAAATATAAAAGATTTCGACCCCGAACAGGATGTAACGGTTGAAAATTTGAATAAGTATCCTTCCGTGAAGATGTTTACCGGCGGTATCAACATCAGTTTTTAATTATAATTTAAAAAATTGTAGTAGTTATGAAGTCAAGTAGTATAAAATATCAAATAATTTTCATTTGTGCGTGTTTCATATCATGCAGTGATTTTTTGGACATGGATCCAACTGACACATACACAGATGACTCTTTCTGGAAAACATCAAGCCAGGCGATAGACGCCATCAATGCCTGTTACCGTGCATTAAATGAAAATGATTTATTTGGTTCGGATCAGGCGCCAATCTTCCATTATGAAAATTTGACGCCAAATTCCTATCATAAAGATAATAACCAGGAAATAGCGACTTATGCACGCGGCGCTCATACGTCAACAACATTGGGCATGAATGTTGTCACCTGGAGAGGATGTTACAGGGGAATAGGCAGGTGCAACAATGTTATCGATAAAGTACCCGCCATAGAGATGGACGGAACGCTGAAAAATCGTGTTATCGGAGAAGCCAAATTTTTAAGGGCGTACTATTACTGGACATTGAACGCAATGTTCGGGGGCGTGCCCCTGGTATTAACTTCGCCCAATATGGGAGAACACGGCAATTTACCCCGCAGTACACATGCGGAAGTAGTGACACAAATTATCAAAGATTTGGATGAAGCTGTCCCCGTGCTTGAAACCGAATATGTCGCAGCGCAGGACGGAAGGGCTACCAAAGGAGCGGCGCTGACGCTAAAAGCGCGTGTATTGTTGCAGAACCACGACTATGCAGGTACGGTAACGGCATGTGAAGATGTGTTTGCGCTGAACCGTTATGAACTGTTTTCAGACTATAACGGGATTTTCAGACAAGCCAGTATCGGTAATTCCGAAGTCATCTTTGACGTCCGTTGGTTGTACCCGACTTATAGCCACGGATACGATATCTTACACGGGCAGTACCAGACACAAACGCCTGTACAGGGACTGATTGATGCGTACCAAATGACGGATGGGAAGTCTATCCATGAAAGCGCTTTGTACGACCCGGATAAGCCTTTTGAGAATCGCGACCCAAGGCTTGCCGGTACTGTAGCATGGATTGGTAAGCCCTGGCGTGGCGCAGTAGCTTTAGCAACACAATTTTTCACAACCGGCTATACTTTTGTGAAATTTACGGAATATAGTGTTGCCACTACGGAAGCAGCGCTTACCGGCTCTAATAATCCTTATGTCGTATTGCGTTATGCAGATGTGCTCATGATGTATGCCGAGGCTTTGAATGAACAACTGAGCGCACCGAGTGATGCTGTATATAAGGCTGTAAACGATGTTAGAGGTCGTGAATCCGTTAAAATGCCGCCCTTGCCCGCCGGTCTTACAAAAGAAGACATGCGCGAGGCAATTCGCCTGGAACGCAGAATTGAATTTGCCGGCGAAGGCTACTATTACCATGACATCAGGCGTTGGGGAATTGTCCAGGATGTGATGAACGATGCATACGTTTACAAATCTAACCTCGCTCCCGACGCAGGTATAGACGGAGGATCCGTCGGAGGCCAAAGAAAGTTCAACGCTGATCGCGATTATCTCTTTCCAATTCCATATACCGAAATGGACTTGAATCCGGCGCTGTTTCAAAATCCGGGGTATAAATAACCGATTTTTTTACGGAAGGAGGATTTTTCCCTCCTTCCGTATTATATTTGCTGTTTTTATGATTGTAATATTTTAAATATGAAAAAAAT
>JAISFI010000147.1 GCA_031263685.1 Dysgonamonadaceae bacterium
ATCTTCTTGTTTTACTATAAACGGATTGGTTGCATAGTCGCTTACGGTCAAAATCACCGGTCGCAGGAACCCCCAGTCGGTAAAAAATTCCGTCATATCCAATCCGGATACTTCGCAAACGATTTTTACAAATTCCAACTGACACATCCCATCTATTGTTGATCCTTTGGAGGATGCCTTCGGATCCGGATTGACGCGCACTTTTTGATACACATCCTTATAGAAATCCGCTTTACCCAATGCATCCATCATATACAATTTCAATTGCCAGAAAGGAACCAGCCTGTAGAAATAATCGCCATTTTCGTTGTGCGGAATTTCTGGAGTTACAATTGCTTCGACGGCTCTTTGATAGCAAGTCTTGCCGTTTCCATCTTTAACATCCAAACGGGAACGGACGCCCCACTTGATGGAGATGTACTGTGAAAGGATGTTGTTCGTTATTTCCGTCATTCCCAGCCATTTCAATCCCGGACGTGTTTGATTGACGTGTCCTATTTCATGAGCGGGCATCCAGGCGCCTCCGCCGTCGGGGCTGTTCTTGTTTTTGAGCTTCGTCAAATCCAACAAGTCGCCTTGACTGCCGGTACCGTAAACAGTCCAGTAATCTGTCGCATAAGCGGCTACGCCCGGTTTCATTTCGCCGACTAACAATACGATACGGGTCTTATTCAAGGTTCCGTATTTGACCATTCCCTGAAATTTCTGCTCCGAATAAACCAAATCGTCGTAATGCTCAATCACTTCGAGACCATTGTTCGGACAATACGCCCGATAAGCTTTGGTTTCAAAAGACATCATGGCATACTTGCCCTTTACATCAAAGTAGGGAAATGTCGCTTGCGCCAGCAATCGTTGCCAGTCGTTCGGATCGGTATGTTTGTCACGGTCGAAATAGCCGTTTACCGTTCCGGTGACGATATTTATCTTCACCGGTGGTTCTGTCCCCTCAAGGGTATTAAACAGGATATACATCAAGCCGTCGTAAGGTGCGCGAATCTTATTGATACCCTTCAGCAAGGGGAAAGACGAACGTTCACCCTGACCGCCGGCTTTAAGAATAGTAATACTCGGAAAGAAATCCGTATTCCCTACCAGCACGACAATATCCTCGTCCGCTTTAGCATAAATCCCGGTTGGATTATCCAAAATTCCGTAGCGGGAAGTTTTATTGATCTGCGCCAGGGCGGTCGGTTCGGGATAAGCCTGGTATTCCTGCACCCTGAATTTCGATTCGTCGTAATGCTCCTGGTAAATATCCATAGCCAGCTTCCGGAAAAAATCATCCGTTTCCTGTTTGATGGCTTCGAGAGTAACGCCCTCTTTCAATTCGGAACAACTCGGATCGGTAAAAAACGTTGTATAGTCGAAATTATTGGGATTTTTGCGGAAGAATTGCATTTCCGCACAACTGGCAAATCCATTTCCATTACCTCCAACCCCGGATTTAACTTTAATCTGAATCGAATCGACATTCTGCAAGGGTGTGTCAAAATAAATAACAGACGGTATTGAACTGCCGGCAAAATTATAGTCGCGATACTTGATGAGCGGTACACCATCGCCGGCAATGGAATAATAGACTTCTATTTCCTTAAAGTTGCCGTTTATGCCGCCGTCTACACGAGGATTATAGACAATATAGTCCAGTTGTTCGGCCGGATTCGTGAAACGAAAATCCAGGGTAACAGGTGTCGTTATACCTCCATAATAAGAATGATAAATTGTAGACATATTCCCGTCAATCGCATTACTCAGATCTCCCTCGCCACTGATACTGCTGTTACTGCTGGCCACTGCACTGTTGGGACGGATATAAATATCTTTCTGTATGCCCTCCGCATACGCGGCGGGAGACGGTACAAGTGTTAAAAACGAATCCTCTGCCTGCAAGGCAAAAACGCCTGCGAGCATAAATAATGTAGTGAATATTATCTTTTTCATACGTAAACTATGATTAATTTGTTTCATTTCACCAAAATTTTTGCAGTTTTATGCTTAATGGTTACTAAATAAACGCCTGCGGGCAATTCGCCGTTTCCGTTAACGCTTGTTCCATAAATCGTATAGACCCGGTATTGATCGGCGCCTTCCACGCAGATACGCCGGTCTTTTACAAAGACGCGGATATTGTCATATTCCACTACATCCATCACAGTGGGCAATGCTTCTTCCCTTAACTGGAACTTCCAGGCAAAGCCGGTATTCAAACTCGCGCCTTTCACATAGTTGGCCGAAGGTTGGCCATTGGTAGCGGCATACCAGTATTTCCCCGTCTCAACGGGGCCGGTACGCACTTCGTACTGGTTGTTTTCCAGTTTATCGATCGTCCATCCGGTGTTTTCGGTAGCGGCATACTGGATATAATTGTAAATATCGTAAACAGGCGTAGTGCTTATCAAATTTCCTGTGGCACGATTGACAAAATTGACCGAGCTTTCCGGATCGGGATTACCAACAATTTTCCATTGCTGGCGATAATTGTTTGTCACATACTCCTGCATTGAAAGTTGTATATTGCCTGTTGTTTCTATTTCGGTTAAATACTTGTCCGACAAATCGCTTTGAGCGCTTTGGATGGAAAGCCACGCCGTTTCGTCGTCGCTGCTAACGATCGGCACATCCATGGATATGAATTGAAATCGCGCGTCAGCATTAGCGTAGCTTTTCGTAAAATAGAGGGCGGAATTAAGAGAAGCTCCGCTCTGTGTCAGATAGCCGGCGCCATTGTCTCCTCCCGACGGTTGTGTATTAATACGCAAATAATAATAATTATCGGACAGCAACTGGATGGTCCATGACGTAGACGGCGTTTCGCTTGTTACGGCCATTCGCTCGTTGAGAGCGTCATCGTAAAATACATCCAATTTTTTCCTGGAATATTTATTAATTATCTCATACTTCGTGGGTGTGGTACCGGGTACCGCCGCTATACGCCACCATTGTTTTGCCTGGGCGGCCAATCCGGTTTCCTGTAGCTGGCCGATTATTTTGCCGTTTATTTCCGTAAGCACTTTACCGGCATTGTCGCCGCTGCTTTTTACCTGGATGAGATACCATTTCGGGGCACTTGTATCGCTGGTTTCAAATGCCTGCGCCCATCCTTTTGCGCCTGTAAAGGCACAAATTATCATTGCTATTATCAGTTGCTTCATAATTGAAAAATATAAAGTTGAAAAATATAAAAAGATATGCCCTCCAATTACGCAAGAGCATCATGCATGGTCGCGGCACATGTACATGTACGGCTATCGTGTACGTACATACGCCCCGGTTGTGTGTCTACATACACCACTGTTGTGTGTCTATATACACTACTGTTGTGTGTCTATATACAACACTGTTGTGTGTCTATATACAACACTGTTGTGTGTATATATACAACACTGTTGTGTGTGTACATACAACGCGGTCGTGCAGGATGCTTTTGCGTAACATAAGTTACTAACCTGAGTCGGTATAAGAATAGCCCGTCAGGGCTTACATATCAATAAAAAGAAAGCCGTTTTAAAACATTTCCAAATGTCCGTCAGGACATTCATTGATGAAACCTCTACGAGGTTTTCGTTGTGATTTGAACCATTTTTCTATTGATATATAAGCCCTAACGGGCTATTCTTATCTCGAACTCAGGTTACTAAAAAGAAACTGTCTCAAAAGCTATAGTTCATTCTCCTGTTTTGCTTGGGGTTTTTGACACACCTTCAAGCTTTAACAGGGTATCCCGCGACAAGCGCGGGATGACATCCCTTTGAGACAGTTCCGTTAATTAAACAATTAAAAATTTACTTTACCGGAAAAATTTTCGTTGCCGTTGTTTTACCGGATTCATGAGTATTGATGCGGATATAGAAATTGTTTCTATCCAGTTGTTGAGTCCTGATACCTTGCAAGTTATAATAAGCGCTTGAGGTTACAGGATCGTTTTCTGCATCTACCGTAGCAATAGCGTCCGGAATAAAAATCAGCGGCGTGAATATTAACCAGTTTCCGCCATCACTCTTGCTATAGTTGGTTGCATAATTACCTGCCTTATCGTTGAGATAGCTTCCACCTGCTGCATTGGTACGGTTATACATTTGCACTTTAGCTGCATTGTCGCCGCTTCCAGATATAAAATTGAAACGATCGCCTTCGTCTAACAACAAATAGGTTTTTACCGCAGAAAGTGAATCATAAAACAGTTTGAGGCCACTCTCTTTATTGATGATTCGATAGCCTTCTTCTGCTGTTCCTTCAAGTTTCCAAAGTTGAGTAGCCAGTTCTTCCGTTGCTTTTTCGAGTTGTCGAAGCGTGTCGCTGTCGGCAGTAAACACTTTAGTTACCGTCTTAGCGGGCGGAACTTGACGTTCAAAGCTGATGTAATACCAAATCTCTTCAGTTGCATTGGAAGGCTTTGCCGGCAATTTCAAACCGGCGCCGGTCAATGCAATTGTCTTAGCCTCTGCACCAGCGGCTGTAAGGTTAATCGTTGCATTGTATGTTTTCCTTTCTGCCGGAGCGAAAGTTATTTTCAGGGTATCGCCTTCCGCCGGAATAGAAACAACCTCAGTGCTGTCTGCGGCACGAAGGATTTTATAGGCAGAAGCGCCATCGCCTGTTAGCGCCAAACTGATATCTCCGGTAAATCTGACGCCTTTCACGATTACATTGCTGCTGTAAATTGCGGGAGCGCCTACTTCTATTTTTTCCAAACTAATTTCGTCAGTAGAAATCTGAATCCGA
This sequence comes from Dysgonamonadaceae bacterium, assembly GCA_031263685.1. Taxonomy (GTDB): domain Bacteria; phylum Bacteroidota; class Bacteroidia; order Bacteroidales; family Azobacteroidaceae; genus JAISFI01. Next base: position 4,726 of record JAISFI010000147.1, read on the forward strand.
ACAGGAGCGGGAAGCGCTGTTTCGATGAATCCCAGCGGATTGCCACCGTCAGTTCCGGCGGCGCCGTATTCACAGATGGTACTTCCACTTCGATCGTTGAGGTGTGAACCTCCTGTGTCGGTATTCTTCAACACCCAGTTTTCGGAAATGTAGGCAAAAACCAGCACTGTACCTTCGCCTGCATCAACTAAGGTGTAATCGGCAGTACCGACACCGGCGCCTCCTGTTTTTGCTTCCAGACCACTGTTTGAAATCGCCAGATAACCGTTTTTCGACGGGGCGACCACAAATTTCCACAATTGTTCTTCCGCAGTCAACTCTGAATTTTCACGACCGGTATGTGGTGTTTGCGTAATCGCTTCGCCTATTATACCGGCGGTCCATACTTTATAGGAATTAGTGGAATCATATCTGCGTTTAAAGTAAACAGTGTACCAAGTTTCGCTATTGTCATCGCTGACTTTTACTGGGAAATCTTCGGGAAAAGGAACACATTTTGCATCCAATATGACAATTACTTTTTCGGCTCCGGTAGATTCAAGTGTAAGCGTGGCTGTATATTCGCGCTCTGCGGCCGGATCGAACAATATTTTAAGCGATCCTCCAGCTTCAGGTAAAGAGCCATCCGTACCGCCTGCAGTAGTATTGATTACAGTGAATGCTGCAGATCCCGATCCTCCCAGCGTGTAAGTAATTGGCGCTGTAGTTGCGGTTCCCGTAACTGTCAGTATTTTTTCGCTTCTCAATCCGGTCGTAACATCGCCAAAATTCAATGTAGTAGCAGAAAGTGATATAACGGTTTCGGCAGCCGAAATAAAGTTAAAAGAACCTCCCGTATCCAGGTAGCCATACAAACAAACCGATAGGCCACCGTAATCATTCATGTATTTCGTATCTCCGGCTTCTTTCGCTTCTACATTCAGAAAGCCCCAGCCCGGATACGATGGGTCGGTTCTTTCTTCCGCAATGTGTCTGTCACCGCTACCGGCTGCAACTAATTTATAGTTGCTGTATTCATTGTCGCCGTTTTCGCCCACCGTAGGCAAGCTCGCTAATTCGCCGCCTGTTTTAGATACAAACTTGTAATTGTCCCAAGTTCCGATAATTTTCCAGAGTTTATTGTCATCGCGTGCATCAGTCGGCAACCAGCCCTCTTGCGAAATCTCTTCATTCAATCCTTTGGCTGTAAGCGCCAGAGCTGGCTTCCGGGCAAACTGGATATAATACCAGTGTTCGTCGTTGTCCTTGCTTACGGTGAATGGGAATGCGCTTCCACGCGCCGTTAGTTGCACCGTATCGTTTGGAACTCCCTGAGCGCTCAAAACGAGCTGGGCTTTGTAAGTGTCTATACCCAGCGGCGTGAAAGTGACTTCAAATTCGCCACCGTTAGCATTGACAGTAGTCGCAGTAAGTGCGTATGCGTCCGTGTTCTGTCCTATAATCGTAGCCGTTATATCGCCGGTAAGATTTAATCCGCCTGCGGGGATCGTTTTCTTGATGCTGGCTTCCTGTCCGTATGGAACGCTACCGAAATCGGCAGATTCCATTCCTACCACCAATGCTTTATTCGTAGAAGGGATAAAAATCAGTCGGCAACCTTCATCATTCTGCACGTAATTGGTAAGCGAATCGCCATCTGCGTCCAGATCATTGAGATAGCGTTTCAAGTCAGATGGTCCGTCTCCTTCCGCATATCCATCAGTCATGTTGCGCAATTGCCAGTCTTCGGTATCTTCGAAGCGTTCAAAGCCAAAATCATGGCCATAAAAAATCTCAGCTACTACATATCTGTTGATGTCTACGTCATAGCTAAGTTCAAAGCCTGCTTTGTTTTCAATATGATATCCATCCCAGTCGCCAACGATTTTCCACAATTGCTTGTCTTCGTTACCGGCAATCAGCGCTTGCCTAACGGCGTCACCCTCAGCTTCTCCCGCTTGCAGCACTTTGTTATTTACGGCTTGCCGAGCAACCTGGATATAATACCAATGGTCGGTTTCGTCGCTGATTTGTAAGGGGAAGTCAAAATCGGCATTTCCTGTCAAAGAAGCAGTTACGGAAAATTCTCCGATACTTATGGTCAGCTCGGCAGTATAGGCTTTCTTTTCGACTGGCGCAAATGTGATTTCCGCCGTGCCGCCGGAAGAGGTAGTTTGTCCGTGTTTTACGCTAAATATGCCTTCAGGGGTTATTGAATACTCCAAGTCAGCATTCAAATTAAGCCCAGCAACAGTCAGCGTTTTTGTTTTCGTTTTTCCCGCCGGTACAACGCCTAAATCTAAATCGTCCGGTTGGAAAAGGAACATTTCTGTCAAAGGCTCCGCCGGAATAAACGATATTTGAACACCGGCACCGCTCGTGTATATATCAAAATACGGGTTGGTGTTTGACTTGTCAACACCGCCAACTCCTACCATATACAGACGGAAGTTACCTTCGTCTGTTGTCTGGATCTCAAAAACCTGAGCGCCGGGAGTAGTTGTGAAATACCGGTCGACGACATCAAACGCATTTTTGGTAGAATGATCAAGCGTATTTCCCAATCCACTAATCAATTGATATCGATCAGTTGTACCGGTTTCTACAAATTTCCAGCGAGTTCCGGGTTCATTAATACCACTATTGATATTCTTGAGCAATTCTCCCTTCCCCTGATCGTAATAGAAAGCTTTATCCGTGGTTATATCAGACCCTTTCCGGCTTTCCAATTGGATATGGTACCAAACATCATTAGACCCATCAGCAGGGCTGATGGTCGGCTTCTCTGCTGCCCGGGCCGTTCCCCAAGAAAGAATGGCCAGCAAGCATACTGTTAAAACAGAACAAATTCGTTTCATAACATTGAAATTTAAATTAATAATAAAAAATAATAAAAAACACTATGTATATTTATTGTTTTGCAATATATTTTCGGCCTCTTGCTCGGCGTAGTCTCCAGACCAATGTCGTCAACTTAAGCGTGAAATATAGGTTCGTCATTGCGAAGGCGAAGCCTGAAGCAATCCATAGTGTATGTTTTAGCTGGATTGCTTCGCTCCGCTCGCAATGACGGGAG
>JAISFI010000156.1 GCA_031263685.1 Dysgonamonadaceae bacterium
ACGTCATCTCTTACGACGCAGAGGACTATTACACCCTCCTGCGCAACCTCCGTATCGACGCCAACGGAAAGGCCGGCAACTGCCTCCACATCACACATGCACGCAAGATGCGCGTGGACAACCTCATTACCAACAATCACTTGGAGACGGCCCTGCTGATCAACACCGGTTACGAAATCTTTGTGCAGAACACGCACCTCAACGCCGGCGTGCCGGCAGACACCACCGGCATCAAAATACACACTGGCGACAGCCACTTCAGCGACGTCGTCATCATCGACTGCAAAACCGCCATACACAATGAGATGCTCAACTTCTACTCCCGTATCCACGCCTGGACAGCCAGGCCTGACATCGTGAAAGACTCCGTCTTCTTCGACATCTACGGCAACGCCGTCATCTCCGAATCATACGCCGACACCTACCAGACCTGTTTCCGCATCCGCACCGCCCGGGGAGGATGGGGACGAACCAACCTCATCGGATGCTCGTCATACTACAACCCCAGCCTCTACCGCGCCGACCGGGGCCACGCTGCCCCCATCCTCTTTCACGTGGACGAAGGCGACGGCGGCAGCGTCACCATGCAGTCATGCTCCTTCAACGGACACAAGGAAATCGACAGCTACTACAGCAACATTGACCGGTGCGCCGTTCGCACGGATGACTCCAATACTTTCATCTTTTGGAAAGGCGCGCCCGGCAATATTGATAATTTATAGCTTAACAAAAAATTATTATGAAAAAGGTTATCTTTTTAATTACGGGATTAATAATATTTGATTGCCGAATTGCCTCATCTCAAAATGCAGATCACATAGAGGGCGGGTATTTTTTAAAAAGAATATAATATAATCATGCTGGGGGGGACGGAAGCCGATAACATATACAATCTTAATGGTAAATCAATACTTGACAGAATACTCTTTGGGCGTATTAATTATCCCATAGAATTTGTATTCGAAGATTCACCCGAAGGAGATGATGAGGTATCTGCGTTGCGTATTGTCAGAAATTCACGGATGGATTCATATCAGTTGGAAATTATGAGGATGCCAGATATTGAAAAAGTATATAATGCGATAAGGTTTTTATCGACAAAGGTAAATAAAACAGTTATTCCTCCCGAGTTGATTCAAATGATATCGTTGGAAGGTAGAGCGTTGCTTAATGAGCACAACAAGGAAGTTGACTGCATTAGACTTAATGATGATCTGTATAAACCGTATCGTCCTGAGAGCAAAACGCTCCAAATTAGTAACGAATTTGCAGAAAAGTTGCACAATAAAATAGCTACACTAATAGATAATTTTAAGGCAGCAGGAATACCCCCAATTTCTTCTGATGGATATAAAGTAACATTTCGTATCATAGTTGAAAACGAAGTATGGTCATTAAGCATTCACATGCTTCAAAAGAATGCGCTTATCATGGCTAATCTTTGTCGACAAATTATAGAGGATGCCGACGTAAATAAACTGAATGAAACGAAATATATTGCACTGTTGGATGATTTATGTTTATAAAGGATTTAATTGGGGATATGAAAAAATTAAAATTTTAATAATATGAAAAAGTTCATATTTATTTTAACGATATTGTTGATGCTGTTGTGCAGTACTGGCATAACAGCGCAAATACAGGATGTGGAAGAATGGACGCGGAAGGAACTGGTAAAAATAGTGAACTGGCTCTACGACAATTTTGAGGATTTTGACAGGGAATGTTTCCTGACAGGCACTCTGGATGACAGTAATGGAGGTCATTATCAGATCTTCACCGCAAACAGATCAATGGATGAGATAGACAGTAAAGTAAAATGGTTATTTGGAAAAGATTTGAAGTTCGTACCTGATACTATGAGACGTCAGCGTATCACAGCTTACGGGAACAGCGACATACTTACACTGTTTGTTATCACACTGTTTAAAAACGATTGTCCTGATTTGCGAGCGCTTCGCGTGTGTTCTGTCCGGCCTTTTGTACGATATTATGGCAGTGAGGTAAAGACTGCTGACGGCAACAGAGATCCAGTTTGCAATTCCACAACAGATTTTGATATAGAACTCTTTTCGCCGTCTTTGGCAAAAACCGTAGCGGGTTATTATAATTTCGATGATGATAATGTACTGGCTGTTTCGTCGGGTGGAGATATTGGATACAGGGGCGTTATTAACAAGGAGAAAATAGCGACGGAAGCGCAAAAAAAGTCGTTTCTGGCAGGCGTTTTCCTGCGTTATGGATGGATAAAAAATCCGGATGGCGTTAGTTATTCAATTCAAATACCTGATTCGTTCAGTACAGCAAAAGAGTGCGTTGATATTCTGAAAGAATTTGGTTGTGATAACGTTAGAGAAACTCCAACGGGACATATCGCCTTTAACGCTTCGAATAAAATTAGAGACTTTATATTCCTGATAAATGATTTGTTTCAGAAAATATCAGGATTATTGATTGTTTACTGACGATGAATCGGTTAAGGAAGCAGTTCTTTCCGCAACACTTAACGGTAAAAACACCCAACCGGTTGCCGATGCCGAACTCGAAAGATTTAGTAAAAATGAAGTTCGTGCGTTGCAGTTCGATTGCCCGTTGGGCGCCGCAAAAGATGGAACGAATAACATTGTCGTTAGCCAAAGTTCAGGAACGCCGCAAAAAATCGTCTGGGTCGAACTGCGCATCGAACCGGACAGGAAATAGTGGATTTGACACATTAATTAAATAAATTTATAAAAGGACATGAAGAAAATAATTTTATCCACCCTGCTGACGCTATCCGGCCTGCTCTCTTTTCCATTGGTTGCACAAACCGTGTATGAAACCCGCATTGATTTTGAAGACGATGAATACTGGTGGGGCGGCGTGGTGGTCTTCGGGTCGAAAATGCCCTATTTACAGCCGGTGGCCGCCTTTGATTTGGCGTTGCGCA
>JAISFI010000227.1 GCA_031263685.1 Dysgonamonadaceae bacterium
CATACAAAGAGGGCGTAAAAGAAAAGATAATAGAACCGACACTGAACAGCAGCGGCGTTCGGGATATTGGCAGGCTACTGTCCATAAGTAAAGACACGGTAACCTCCGTGTTAAAAAAAACGCTAAAAACGAACCCTTACTTTTTGACAGGGGACGAAGTCAATAAAATGGAAGTATTAGAAGTTGATATACATTTTGAAGGCGAAATGGATGAATTTTGGAGTTTTGTCCAAAACAAATCCAATCAACGCTGGACCCGGTACGCCATAGAAAGAAAAAGCGGTTGTATATTGGCCCGGCACAACGGCAAAAGACAGGATAAAGATTTCCTGATACTTTGGAAACTGCTTGAGAGATTTCCAGTTTCTCTTTATCGTCTCGTTTGTCATGCAAAAGCATAAGGCTACTGCTGCTAAAAACAGGAATACTTTTCCCGTTTTGCTGCTGTTTTTCAGTATTTCAATTAATAAAAATCTGTTTCGTTTCATATTGTTGATTATTAAATTGTAAACTATAATTGATAAATACATTTGTGTGCTTCGGCGTCACACGTCTATGTAAGGGCGGCTTACATGCACAGGATTATTTCACTTCCAGGATTCTGCCAAACATTTGAGAGTTATTTTTATGTAAAAAAATACACATGTTTATTGTTTATTGCTTCGGTACGGGTGCTTTTGTGAGAAATATTTCATGTTTGTTGTCAAAAACGCGACAAATATAAGGGTTCTCCTCAAAATACGCAAGAAAACTAAAAGATAAAAACTAAAAACTAAAAGTTGCGCGAAGCGCGGCAAACCGGCGCGAGCGAGCAGGATGGATTGCTGGAATTATTTTGCCAACTAATGAAATATTAAGTCTCTTGCTAAAGTGCCGCTTCTATCTTTGCGCCAATTTCATTTAAAATAATTAAATTTTTTAGTCATGAAAAAAATCAAATTTACTCTTTTATCTTTTTTATTGCTGCTGGCAATAACTGTGGATGCACAGCAACAGCAAGTACCCAAGATTTTAGGAACGATTGCTGCAAAAAATCAAGTAGGCCGTTTTGGTCCGGATGCTAATGATTACTACGGTTTCCAATCGTATTGGCGGGGGTTGAATATCGACGCTTCGGAATCGCAGTTTGAAAACCTTGTGCTGAAAATGCAGGTGTATATTGATAATCTGGATAATCCGGGTGATGTTTCATTTATTGAGACCGCAGGATTTGGCATGATTGAGTTGGCCAACGAACAAATGGAGACCAATACTTATGTGCAATGGGGAATAAAAGCCCTGAATCTGCAACACGGCTGGACCGATTTATACCTCCCGCTGACGACCGGCGACCGCAAGGCAAATTTCGATTTGACTAAGCCGCTCAACTGGTTTCGCTTTGGCTTTGCACGTATTCCGGGCGAACCTGACGCGCTTCAAATCCGTCTGAAAGACATTCAGATTATTGATACTTCTATTCTGGTTGACCCGCCGCTCACCGGAGAGCCGGACTGGAACACCGATTATCTGGTAGCCGATGTGACTTACAGTATGAATAAACCCTTGGCCAACGGCGTTACTTTTGCTGTCGGGCAAGGGTTTACGGCAAATCCGATTGATGCTTCCGAGCACAATCCCAAGCAATTGCACCTGATGTTTGATGCGGATATTACCGAACAGGCTCCCGGCGATATTTTTGTGCTGAGCCGCGTGTCGGGACAAATCGAACTCACCAGCACGGGCGGTCCCGACCAGAAAGAAATGCTTTGGGGAATCGGAAGCGTGGACTGGAAAGCCGGAGCGCATACCTATACGCTTCCGTTTTCGACCGCAGGAAAAACCAACGGCGACATTGATTTGAGCAACATCAATTTCATCCGTTTCTACGCTGTAAACGTTCCCGCTGATTATACGGGAGGGATAACGGTAGCCGTTTCCAACGTGAAAATTGTGGACTTTACCAATCAGACCAAGTTGCCCGCTCTTTTCGGCGACAGGATGATGTTCCAGCAAAACAAGCCGGTGAATATTTGGGGAAGCGCCGTGGCAGGAAAGGAAATAACGGTGGATTTCTACAAGGGCGATACGAAAATAGACTCGAAAAACGCCGTAGCGCCCGAGTCAAGGAAGTGGGAAGTAACTTTCGATGCACAGGAAGCAAGTTATGACCTGTACCGCTTCGAAGTGAAGGAAGGTGAAACGCTGATACAAAGCGTGAACGATATCCTGTTCGGCGAAGTCTGGCTTTCGTCGGGTCAGTCGAATATGGCGTTGAACGTGGCAGGCACCATCGATGGACCAAGTTTAATGGCGAATGCCGACAACGATTATATCCGCTTCTTCCTCGAACCAACCGCCACTACTGCGCCTTACCTGCCCAATACCGATATTCAGGGCGCTTCCTGGGGAAGCGGGAATGACGGAATGCAGGTAGGCAGAGTTTCGGCTGTGGCTTACTCAATGGCTGTAAAATTGCAGGAAGAACTGGATATTCCGATAGGTATTATCAATTCGGCTGTCGGCAGTTCGGTAATCGAAGCATGGATGCCTGCTGAGGACATCGACAACGACCCGGCTTTGGTTCTTGCCATGAAACGCCTGGGTTTGTACTTCGACGAAGACTGGTATCCCGACGGCACCAACCAGATGAGTTCGTATTACAATCTGAAAGTACACCCGCTGCTGGGGTACGGCATTACCGGCATGATATGGTATCAGGGCGAAAGCAACAGCGGGCGTCCTCAATTATATGCATGGGAACTTGACTTGCTGAAAAAGTCGTATGAAAGAGTCTTTGGTTTCACAAACAACGACATGCCGTTTATTTATTGTCAGGTAGCGCCCTGGGTTCAGACTTTGGAAAATCCGCACTATCTGGCGCCGCTCGCCGAAGCGTTTTACGACGGCTGGGCGATGCATCCGGAGTCCATGGCTTTGTTGCCGATTTATGATACCGATTTGACTTACGTCGGAAACGTAGTCATCCATCCCACCAATAAAACACCGGTCGGAAGGCGTTTTGCTACTGCGGCTTTGAATCTGGTTTATAATAAATCGGGCGAATATACCGCACCGGTTTTCGAGAGCTTCCGCGCATTGGGCGATACGCTTTATGTGAAGTTCGCTCATGTTGGCGACGGATTGAAAACAGTGAACGGAATGACCGATGTGCGCGGTTTTGCGCTTTGCGGAGTCGACAGCATTTATGTGGGCGCCAAAGCGCGGATTGTTTCGGCAGACGAAGTGGCTGTCTGGAACGAACGGGTAAAAAATCCCCAGCAGGTAACGTATGCGTGGGCTTCTTTCAATGTAATGTCTAATCTGGCAAATTCCGTTGATATTCCGGCTGCTCCTTTCCGCAGCGACAGAAATGAAGGATATACTTTCTACAATCCGCAAGACTGGACGTTTGCCGACGGTGATATTTGGGGCGTCAGCGCGGGAACGGGAACCGACGAAAAGGTGGACTTTCTTCCTGCATGGACAAGTGCCGCGAATAATGTGACAACGGTTTATGACGAAACGCTGAAATCGGAAGGAAAGGCGTCGTTGAAAGTGGATTATACGTTGAGCGCAGCCGGAACGGCCGCCGTAGAACCTGTGTTGACGCACAAAACCGTTGTGAGCCAACTGGCAAACTTCAATACCCTCTCTTTTGACGTGCTGAATCCCGATAGCCGCGAAAAGCAAATCTCTTTGCTGCTCAAAACGACCGGAGGACAATTGTATAAAGCTTTGTTTGTCGGATACGAAGGCTCGGAAGAACAATCGCAAAGCGTTGCGGTAGGAAAATCCGCCACTTTCCGCACCTTGACTTTTCAACTGAAAAACCTGCTTACCGAAGCGGGTGAAGCGGTGGAAAATCCCGGCTCGGTGTTGAACAGTATTGGCAGCTTGCAATTTACGGTAGGCGACAATGCCGACGGTACAATTTATATAGACAATATCTGGTTTGGGTTTTCGACGGAAAAGCAACCTGTTCAAACTTCCATCGCACCGGTAAACAGAAGCTCCATCAAAATCGCCGCCGCCGGGAATATTTTAATGGTGAGTTCGGATGGCAATGATTTGTTGAGGAAAATCGAAATCATTGATTTGCAGGGAAAAACCATCTATTCCAGAGCCAATATCAATAGTTCCGAATATTCGGTAGAAATTTTGCCAGGACTTAAATTTTACATCGTAAAAGTGCAGACGGAAAATTCCATATCGGCAAAGAAAATCATTATTGATTAGTTATACTGCGCGCAGCATAGTTTTGTGCAAAGAAAACACAATGACAAGGGGGCATGCCCCCTTGTTCCTCGCTCGCGCCGATTGCAAATCGGCGCGAGCGAC